>JAYZGM010000079.1:0-5199 GCA_036336225.1 Acidobacteriota bacterium
CGAACAAACGAACATACGCCAGCCAGCCGGTGATCACGGTGCCAGCCGACCCCATCAACAACCCGACGAGACCAAAGATTTGTAACGGCCGTGTGGAATAGCTGAGCAAGAACTTGACGGTGACCAGATCGAGAATGACACGCGGGGTGCGCGAGATGCCGTATTTTGACCGCCCTTGTCGTCTCGGCCGATGATTGACCACGAGTTCGGCAATGTGCACCCCCTGCTCGCTGGCGATGGCGGGGATGAAACGATGCATCTCTCCGTAGAGCCTGAGCGACTTCACTACCTCCGCTCGGAACACCTTAAGCGAACACCCATAATCTCGCAACCGCACCCCTGTCACCCATGAAATCAGCGCGTTCGCGATGTGCGACACCAACCGGCGCGACAGAAGCGGATCTTGACGACTCTTCCGCCATCCGCAGACAATGTCGAACCCTTCCTCGAGCTTGGCCACCATTCTTGGAATCTCGCGCAAATCATTCTGCAGGTCGCCATCAGCAGTGACAATGAGCCGCCCACGAGCCTGAGAAAACCCAGCGGAAAATGCCGCGGTCTGGCCAAAATTTCGACGCAGGCGGACAACTCTCAGCCGGGCATCTCGTCGCTGGAGCTCGGCCAGGAGCTCAAAGGTCTCATCGGAGCTCCCGTCATCCACGAGGACAACCTCATAGGGACGTCCCCACGCCGTGAGCGTCTCGGTCAGCTCACGATACAGTGGTTCGACGTTGGGGGCCTCGTCCAGGAGGGGAATGACGACCGACAGCTCTGGACTCATGTTGGCAGCTGACGTGAATTATAGGTCGACGGGGACGCCCAGGTCAACACAACTCGTTGTATAGTAGTAGGTTACGGTCACACGTCGCAGCTACAGCATCTAATGCCGTCGTCTCAATATCATCCAGACGCCGAACCCGAGCGCCAAGAGCCCCACCGCCACCGCCGCCAGCCGTGTCCCGTGTGCGCGCAAGAGCTCGAGGGCCTGGTCACCATACCGCACTGCAAGCATGCCTTCCCCGAAGTATCGAACCCCGCGCCCCACGGCCACCGCTCCGGTGAATCTCGGGAAGCTCATCTTCGTGACACCCGACAACAAGACAAACATCTTGAACGGCGCCGGAGGAGGTAGTAACGCCGGCACCATGACGACCAACACTCCGAAACGACGAAAGAGCCCCATGGCTCGTTCCGTACGGGCGTCCGCGAAACGTCGGCGGAGCATCGCTTCTCCGCCTTTTCGGCCCAGCGCGTAGAGCACTTGACACCCCGCAATGGACCCCAGTGTGGCCATACCCGCGTAGTACGGCATGAGTGATTCTTGTCGGGTCACCATGACCACGACCAACACATCGTTGATCTCCGGAAGAGAGATGAACGACGAATCGAGGAACGCCACCAGGAACAACCCCAGTCCACCGAGTGACCCAGCGGTATCTTCTAACCAGCTGACAAGGCGATCCATATCGGGAGGACAACCAACAAGGGGCGTAATGTCCCGCTGGGGCGCCGCCGTGTTCCGGGGCACCACCTTTGGCCGTGTACGGGGTTGAAGTATAGCGGATGGACCTGCCCCCCTCCCCCGGGCTCACCGGGGGGAGGGGGGCAGAGGTGCGAAAGGTCGGTTGTCTGTCGGCATCACCTCGTGTCCCGTAAACGCCATTTGCCGCAGAAGTCCCTGGCGCGGCGCCCGCCCGACACGGCGTGAGCCGGAAGTAACGAGGCGAATTCTGTGACTGACGAGCAACGGAGGTCAGGCGGAGTGCCCCGCCTGGGAATCTTGCTGCGAACCACGTTTACGGGGCACTAGAATCCCACGTTGAAGGTGAAAGAGCTGCTGAGACCACCCAGATCGATTCGCTCGTCGAGGAACCCCTGGTCAATGCCGACCACGCCTTTGACGACTTGGTAGCGCAACTCGAACCCCGCCGAATACCGCGACCCGGCGAGAAACCTAACCCCCCCGAGATACACCCCACCAACATCGTTACCGGTCGCCACGAATCGGTCACGGAAGACATCGAACGTGTTGAAATCGATGAATTCGCCGACCTCGCTATACCGCCAGTTGAAGAAACCGACCCCCGCGCCCGCATAAGGTTGTACCGTGGCGTATCGTCCGAACGGAAAGAACCGCGCCGTGGCCGTCACCGGCGTGACACGCAATCGGAAGTCCTGTGGGATCTCGGTGCCGTCGTCGTTGATGAAGTCGGTATAGACACTCAGCACCGTCTGTTGATAAAACCCGGCGCCAAAACCGACCTCCAGAAACTCACCCGTACCGACGAGCCACTCCGCGCCTACCGAGCCGCCGTTAAACTCGTCAAGCGCAAACGCGAACAGACTCAGGTTTTCCGTAATGACGTCGTCGACGATTCGTGTGTCTTCTCCACGGACGGCGAAATATCCGAGATTGAGCCCCAACGCCTGGTCCTGTGCGGCGGCTGGCGTCGTCAGCCAGAGGGTGGCGGTCATGGTCGCCACAATCGTCCCCAACAGCCCGGGGCGAAAGCTCCGCGGCCTTCGACCGGCACTGAATCCCAACTGAACGGTGTTGATCCTCGGTCGAAAATGCCCACCGGCTTGCTCTCTCGTCGCACCTTGCCAGACGGGCTCAACGCCGCTCTCGGTGCAACGCGGGGATTTACCACTGCCTGTTCGTCTCCTCGACATCGCGTCCTCCTTACGCACCCATGAGGATGCACTCTCACGACGGCGCTACGCCGCGCGTCCCAGTTCAGGACACTTCGGTCGCCGCACCCGTATGGAGAGCACGATTGGTGCCAGCTCAAATAACCCACCAAAACACGGTGTTACATGTGTTCGCGAGCCGTCACGCACCCGGACAATGTCCGCTCCGGAGCGCACGTTGTCGTGTTGTGATGACCGCAGAGAACAGGGTGGCGGCTATTCGCGGGCCCCACCACCAGCGGAGCGCCCACGGTGCGACGCGATGACACGGAGCATCTCGTCGTGGATGCGCCCATTCGACGCAACAATCTGACCACATTCGGTTTCGAAGAGGTCGCCCTCGAGGGTCGACAACCGCCCGCCAGCTTCGTCAACCACCAGGCTCCCCGCCGACATATCCCAGGGGTGAAACCGCTGCTCCCAGAAGCCATCAAATCGGCCAGCGGCGACATAGCACAAGTCGAGGGCCGCGGACCCGAGACGCCGCACGGCCCTCGCCCTCGCCACGAACTCACCAAAGAGCCCCACCACCTCGTCAACCGTTTCGTGCACGTTGTAGGGGAACCCGGTACAGAGCAGCGAGTCGATCACGGTCTCCGCATTGGATACCTGTAAGCGGTCACCATTAAGCCAAGCACCGGCTCCACGCTGTGCCGTGAACAGCTCGCGGCGGGTGGGATCATAGACGGCGGCCACCTCAGGGCGCCCGTTAATTTCCAACGAGAGACAGGAACAGAAGATGGGGAGCCCGTGGGCGTAGTTGACGGTCCCGTCAAGTGGGTCAAACACCCAGCGGTATCGAGCCTGCGCCCCAACCGGGGCGTTCTCCAGTTCCTCCGCGAGCACCTGATGTGTCGGAAAGCGTTCGGCGAGAACCGCACGCCCCATCTGCTCAACCGCCACGTCGACCTCGGTCACCAGGTCGATCGTGCCCTTCTTGGTAATCCGTAGATCGCCACCGAAGCTCTCCATCTGGAGCGCCCCGGCTCGCTGCACAATCTCGGTAGCCGTGTTCAACCAGTCGGCGTTGTCGGGCACGATAGGAAGGATGTCAAAATTCAGGAGCCGGCGGTCTCGAGTGACTTCATCATGACCACTTCCATCCCGCCCTCGGGCGCGCGTTGCAGACGCAGGTCGTCCATAAAATTGCGCATGAAGAAGAGGCCACGACCGCTCGACTTTAGCAGATTCTCGGGGGCCAACGGGTCGGCGACGTCAAGCGGATCAAAACCCTCGCCCTCGTCAAGCACACGGACCGTGAGCTGTCTTGGCTCGACGGCCGGGACCAGGGTGAATTCCACCGTCACCAGCTTGTCTTCGATCTCCTGATTCCCATGCTTGATGGCATTGATCACGGACTCGCGCACCGCCACACCGATCCAGTGGATCGAGTCGTCGTCAAAGCCGATGAGCTTCCCCATCCCATCGCTCACGACCTGGACAAAGTCCAGCATGTCGAAATGACTCCGAAACGCGAGACGCACGACGCTATTACTATTCATCCTTTAAAACGTGACTGAAGCCCGCGCCCGATCACGTCGAGTGGGCACGGGCAACCGAATCGCGTGTGTAACATACTGCCGGCTCCCGATTGGCGCAAGACCGGTCTGAGACCCCCGGACTGTTATAGTGACTAGATGGCGTCTGTAGTCGTGCATCCGGTCACGCGTGTACAGGGCTCCATCAACATTCCTGGCGACAAATCAATCTCGCACCGATACGCATTGCTTGCCGCCCTGGCCGACGGTCAGTCGAACATCACCCACTATGCCCCCGGCGCGGACTGTGCCGCAACCCTTGCCTGTTTGACCCAGCTGGGAGTCGACGTCACCCGAACCACCACCCCGACCGGAGACCCTCGAGTCATCATCCAGGGACGTGGCGTGGGCGGACTCGTCGCGCCGACCGTGCCGCTCGACGCGCAGAATTCTGGCACCACGCTCCGATTGCTCGCTGGTGTGCTCGCTGGACATCCGTTCGACAGCGACCTCACCGGTGACCCATCGCTTCGACGTCGCCCCATGCGACGCATCATCGACCCATTGACCCGAATGGGCGCTCGTCTCAGCGGCGACAACGACCGTCCGCCGCTCCACATCCGTGGCACCGCTCTCACGGGCATCGACGTCACCCCACCCGGACCCAGCGCGCAGGTCAAGAGCGCGGTACTCCTGGCCGGTTTGCACGCATCAGGTTCGACCACGGTTCACGAATCCGCGACCACACGAGACCATACGGAACGCGCACTGCCAGTGTTCGGTGTAGAGGTGACCCGTGCCGGGGCCACCGTGACGGTGGCGGGGGGACAACGACTCCAGGGCGCCGAAGTCCGCGTACCGGGTGACGTGTCCTCGGCGGCGTTTTGGGCCATTGCCTCTGCTGCCCTCCCCGGCTCCGATCTCACGCTCCAAGATGTGGGCCTCAACCCTACCCGGCTCGGGTTCTTGTGCTTGTTGGATCGCATAGGCGCACACGTCGCGCTGTCTGACATTACCGAAAACGGTGGCG
>JAYZGM010000080.1:0-13963 GCA_036336225.1 Acidobacteriota bacterium
CATGCCCTACAGTTTCTCTCGAATCACGAATCGGCGTCAGGTCCACATCTCGACGCCGCCGGTGGCCGCTCTCCGGGCCAAGCCGAGGACGACCCGGGCACGACCACCGCGTGACAACGAGCGGGCGAGCCAGATGACACAGGACGTGAGGCCGAGGATCTTGGTGATGGTGGTCGCGGGTTTGGTTTGGCCGACAGCACTCACGTGGGCACAAGCGTCGGGAAACGCAACCAGCGAAATAGCCGCTCGGGACGCGCTGCAACGGTTCATTACGGAATGGAATACCGGAGACGACGCCCGTCTCCGAACCGCAATGCATTTTCCGTTCGTCACCGTCGCCGGCGACGGTACGTTGGTCGTCAATCAAACCGCCGACGACTTTAGCGCGGGCTTCGAGCCGCTACGTGACACCGAGGGATGGAGCCGAAGCGAGTTCGATTTCGACTCCTTTACGGTGGTCAAATCCTCGCCGAACAAGGTGCATGCCAAGATCAACTTTGCCCGATACCGGGAAGACGGCACCGCGTATCTGCGCTCCCGCGTCTTCTACATCGTCACCCGCCGTGACAACAGATGGGCTATCCAGCTTCGCACTCGAGCCGCGTCGCCCACGGCCTTCGAGCCAGACGCACGAATCGCGATCGTGCGCCGCGCGCGTGATGCCGTGCGCGCGTTCTTCACCGCGTTCAACCTGGGTAATGTCGACGGCACCGTGGCCACGCTGCATCATCCTCATCTATTCGTGACGACGCCGGGTGATTTCGTCGTGGCATCGACGGTGACGGATGGCCCACGACCCAACTTTGACCAGATGCGTGCGACCGAACGCTGGCATGTGAGCACCATCGATGCCATCGAGCCGAGCGTCGTCACACCGGACAAGGTGCACATGGAGCTCACGTTCTCACGCTGGCGTCTTGACGGTGCCCGCTACTGGACGGTGCCCGCCACGTGGATCGTGACCAGGGTCGGTGACCATTGAGGCATCCAGGTGCGGTCGCTGTTTCCGGCCACGCGTGACGAGCGGTAACCCGTGTGCGGTAGGAGACACACCCATGACACGCACCTACCGACTGTTGGGGGCTTTTCTGACATTCACATTTGGGTCCTCCGTGTCCGCCGAGACCATCATCCACGCGGGACAATGGATCGACGGCACCTCCGACATCGGGCGGGAAGACGTCTCGGTGGTCATCGTCGATGGCCAGATCACGGCTCTGGTCGATGGGTATCGTACGGAAAAACACGCAGTTCACCGACTGTGGGGTTTATCCTCATGGAAGTAACGCCAGAGAATTTGAGCTGATGGTGCGTGGCGGCATGCCGCCCATGGAGCCGATCGGTCGGCCACGTCGGTCGCGGCCACCCTCATCCGTATGTCCGATCACTTGGGTTCGATACAGCCTGGCCGACAGGTCGATCTCGTTGCGGTCAATGGCGACCCAGTCCAGGACATCACGCCACTCCAAGACGCGTCCTTCGTCATGCAGGAAGGCGTCGTCTACACGCCCTAAGGACCCGAACCAAACACCCTCTCGCCCCGTTCACCAACCACGGATCGGGTGAGTGCTCACGACGTCGGCTCGATCCGTAGCAACGCGCCGTCATCCTCGTCGGTCAGCAGATACAGCAACCCGTCCGGGCCTTGGCGCACCTCGCGAATCCTCTGTCTGAGCTCTGTAAGGAGTGACTCTCGCCGCAGCTCCTCCATCTGGTCGTTGAATACGATACGTTCCAGATGACCGGTACCCGGGATGCCTCCTTCTCGCAGCGACCCCACAAACACGTTGCCGTTCCAGGCGGGAAACACCTCACCGGTGTAGACAGCCATTCCCGCGACGGCAATGGCTGGGAGCCAGACCACGAGTGGCGTCTCTATCCCGTCCCGGGTCGGGTGTTCCGAGACACGGGCGCCAGGATACAGACGGCCATAACTCACAAACGGCCACCCGTAGTTACGACCCGGCCGGATGATGTTGATCTCGTCGCCGCCATTGGGCCCATTCTCGTGATTCCAGAGGTCCCCGGTCACCGCATTGAGCATGAGCCCCAACGTATTCCGATGGCCGAGAGTGAAGATTTCTGGTCGGTAATCCAGCTGTCCTACGAAGGGATTGTCATCCGGCACTGAGCCATCATCGTTGAGTCGCAGAATCTTCCCACGCAGACTCATCGGATCCTGGGCCACCTCTCCCACTCTCCCGCCGGTGGACATGTAGACCTTGCCATCACCCCCGAACGCGACTCGACCATTGAGCCCGGAATTACCCTCGTAGGCGTCGGTGACGACGAGGTCGCGGACATCAGTCAGCTTGCCGTTCTCGAGCGTGCCGCGCGCGAGCGCCGGTGCCCCCTTCCCATCTCCCACCGGCTTCGTATAAGTCAGGTAGACAAAACCGTTGTCGGCGAATTGGGGATGCACCGCGACATCCATCAGCCCGCCGTTGCCGTCAGTTCTGACTCCCGGCACGCCGGGGATGACCGTTGGACCCAGCACCCCGTCGCGAACCACTCGAAGCCTACCGGGCCGTTCGGTGACGAGCATGTCGCCATTGGGCAGAAAGGCGATCGCCCAGGGATGCGACAAACCGCGGGTCACGATACTCACGCGGATCTTGTGCTGCTCGGCGGTATCGAGCACCCACGGCCCGTCCCCCAGCGGCGGTACCGGAACACCTATGGACTGAGCCTGCGCGTAGCTGACCGCGAACATGCCGAGCAAGACCGGCACCACCAACCATACGGAACGGCGACCTTTCATACGAACCTCCTCAAAGGCCACAGTATATCCGCGAAGGATGGAAGCCTCTTGCGAGTGGCACGCTCCCGTGGTACACCGGCTTCTCAGCCCTGAGCCACCGCTCGAGGGCGAGACCCGATCTGCCATCCAGGACGCATAAGGCGAAGAACAATGACCACGAGCCGCAATGATCTTGTAAGGGCCCTCAGCGGTCGACCCCGTTGGGTCGTCACGAGGGGCGTAGCCGTCCTCGTCCTTGTCGCGAGCTCGCTTTCGGCGCACGCCGCAGAAAAGCCCGCCGTGTCCGCCGACCAGATCGACGAACTGCTGGGGATCTATCAGCGTCTGGGACTCTTCAACGGGTCAGTGCTGGTCGCGGACCAGGGCGAGGTCATCATCAAGAAGGGATATGGTCTGGCCAACATGGAGTGGGAGATTCCCAACTCCCCTGATACGAAGTTCCGTCTGGGCTCGATCACCAAACAGTTCACCGCAACCCTGATTCTACGGCTCGTCGAGCAGGGCCATATCGAGCTTGACGCGCCGGTGACACGGTATCTGCCTGGCTACCCAGCGGACACCGGCAACCGAGTCACCATCCATCAGCTACTGAACCACACCTCGGGTATCCCGGGCTACACCGAAATCCCAGCCTGGCGCACTCGCACACGCGAACCACTCACACATCACCAGCTTGTCACCGTGTTCTCTGAGCTGGACCTATTGTTCGAGCCGGGCACCCGCTTCAGCTATAGCAATTCAGGGTATTTTCTCTTGGGCACCATCATCGAGCGGATCACGGGACAAGCCTATGAGGACAGATTGCGCGACTCGCTGCTTGAGCCACTTGGCATGAACGACACCGGATACGACTCGACGGAGCCGCTCCTCTCCAAGCGTGCGGCCGGCTATAGCCAGCGGATTGACGGCAGCTACGTGAACGCCCCCTATCTCGACATGGGGCAACCCTACGCAGCCGGGTCACTCTATTCAACCGTCGGGGATCTCTATCGGTGGGACCAGGCCCTCTATACGGACGCCGTGCTCAGCGTCCCCAGCCGTGAGCTCATGTTTACGCCTGGACTCGAGGACTACGGTTACGGCTGGACCATTCGGAGTTCAGACACCGGACCCACCGTTGAGCACGGTGGCGGGATCAACGGGTTCAATACGCTCATTACCAGGAATCCGGAATCGAAGCGTCTGATCATTCTGTTGAATAACACGGGCGGGGCTCCCCTGGCCGAGATGGCGCGGTCGATCCGTATGCTCCTCGACGGCGATCCACCGCCCTCACCAAGACAGCCAGCTGCGCCCCGGCTGCTGGAGACCTATGATGCCGCAGGACTCGGGGCTACGCTCGCGCTAGCCGGCGTGATGCAGACCGGGTCGGTGTATGAGGCTGGCGACGACCAGCTGGCCCGACTGGCCCGCCAACTGCTCAACACCGGAGCCGTCAAAGATGGTCTAGAGCTCGCCGACACGCTCTTTCAAAACACACCGACGTCGGCCAACCGGGCCGCCCTTCTCGCCCAGGCGTATCAGGCAAACGGGCATCGCATCGAGGCCGCGCAGCACTACGGCCTCTCGATCGCCCTGAGTGACACGCCACGATCGTTTCTGGTTTACACCGACGCCATCCGACAACTAGCGACACCCGAGCAAGAAGGAGAATAAACGGCAACATTCAATCGAGGGTCCTCCGGATCGGCTGACCAGGGAACACCCCGTCCACAACAGCGCCGTCGCGCACCACGACCGTACCCGCCACCACCACGTTGGGAATTCCGACTGACGGCTGGGCTGGCTCCGCGAAGGTCGCGCGATCGATGACTGTTTCAGGGTCAAACATCGTGAGATCCGCATCTGCCCCGACCCGAATACGCCCTTTTGTGCGCATCTGTGGCACCCACGCCTCGAGACGACGGGCCGGCATCAGGGTCATCTTTCCTAACGCCTCCATCAGAGTGAGTGTGCCACGCTCCCGAACATACCGGCCAAGCACGCGGGCGAATGTCCCCGCCCCGCGTGGATGCGCGCGACCATTCACGAACGGCACCCCGTCACTCGCCACGATGACGGTCGGATCCGCCAGGGCGGTCTCTACGGTCTCCTCGGGAATGATGTGCGCGATGATGACCCCACCCTCCTGGCGCCGCATCGCGAATGTCTCCGCAGTAAGACGCTCACCGGTCTCGACCCATTCGATATCGCCAAAGTCCGCCCCAAGCTGCTCGCGCCAGCCGGGGTCAAAAATAGCAGCACCGATGCCGGTCGACGCCGCCGTGTAGGGGTACACCTCCGTCGTCACATCGAGCCCCCGCGACTGCGCGCCACCAATCATGTCCAGGAGCGTTTCGACGGAGGTTAGACCGCTACTTCCGATGTGAACGATGTGGACTGCCGCCCCGGAGGAGGCGGCCGCGGCAATCATCTCCTGCACCCCATCGACGCTCCCCAACGACAGCTGACGCCCTGCCCCCCGAATGTGGACAAAATTGACCACGTCGTGCGTCTGCGCGAGCTCGAACAGCCGGAAAATCTCATCGCGGCTGGAACCCGGGTAATAGGCCAGGCCATAGCCGATGCCGAGCGCACCCTCGTCGATCCCACGCTCGACCAGACGCCGTATCTCCTGCACCTCGTCGGTGCTGGCCGGCTGATACCGCGAATCGGCATCCACGCCCATCGCCGCTCGCCGGACGCTCCCGTGTGAAACCGAGGCACCAAAGTGGATGATCGCGTGGCCTTCACGCTGCGTATACCAGTCAGCAACGGGCCAGGCTCCGCCCTCAAGCTCGAGCGCCGTGGTGACCCCGTCTTGCACCTGCAAAGTGGCGCTAAACAGATCCTGCCCATGCGCATGGAGGTCGACGAAGCCAGGGGCCACGACGAGACCGGACGCATCGACGATCTCGCTCGCGTCCACCGACCCCTCAACCAGCGCGGCGATCTGTCCATCCGCGATGGCCACCGTGCGGATCGCGTCCAGCCCGGACGCCGGATCCATGACCCGGCCGCCGACGACGGCGAGGTCATAGGCTTGGGCGACCACAACGCCCGAAGCCGCAAGCGCCATAAGGACCAGACCGCCCGCACCACCCAGCACACGGCGGACATGGGACACGGCACGTCGACGGGGGCAACCCTGCTCTCCTCTCGTCATCCACGTGTTTCTGTATCGCACTCGCGTCTCCTCTCTGAATCGATTATGGTGGCAACGAGCGTGGCTGTGAAGATGGAACGACCGTCGACTCTGTCTCACCGCTCAGGTAGATGAAGCTACGACCGGAGGATTAAGAGCGTGCAGGCAAGACGACTCGTCAGCTGGATCACGGTATGGTTCGCAATCAGCAGTGCAGGAATCACGGCCCAAGACCGGCGACTGGTTGAAGCGGCCAAAGCCGCGGACACCCCAAGCGTTCGTACGCTCCTCGAGAAGGGTGTCGATCCGGACATACCACAGCCAGATGGTGCGACAGCCCTACACTGGGCCGCCCACTGGGATGATGCCGTGATGGCGAGGGGGCTCGTTGGTGCCAGCGCCAACGTCAACGCGACGAATGACTTTGGCGCCACGGCCCTGTGGCTGGCGTCTCTCAACGGGAGTGCGTCACTCGTCGAGACGTTGCTGACGGCAGGAGCCGATGCGAACGCAACCCTTCCCTCAGGGGAGACGGTCTTGATGACCGCGTCGCGCACCGGCTCCGCCACGGCGGTACGTGGGCTGGTCGCTCATGGAGCACGTATAGACGCGCAAGAACACACACGGGGCCAGACCGCGCTAATGTGGGCAGTGGCGCAAGGTCACGCCGAGGTGGTGTCCGCGCTCGTCGAGCTCGGAGCCGATGTCCATCTACGCTCGTTGCCGCGACCGCGACGCATTCACACGCGAACCGCCGGCTTCAACCCCACCGGAGTGCTCGATGTCGTACAGGGTGGTTTCACTCCGCTCCTCTTTGCCGCGCGGCACGGTGACCTTGACATCGCGAAGCACCTGATCGCTGGAGGCGCCTCTGTGCATGACACCGCGCTCACCGGGACGAGCGCACTGGTGGTGGCTGCCCATAGCGGCCATACCGCGGTGACGCGGCTCCTACTCGAGCACGGTGCGGACCCGAACGCGGCCGACGCGGGCTATACGGCTCTGCACGTCGCCACGCTTCGCGGTGACGAGGTCGTCGCGCGGGCGCTCCTTGCGAAGGGTGCAAACCCGAACACCTCAATAGAACGAGGGAGCCCGGGCCGACGTAACAGTCCGGACTACGTGCTCGAGCACGATCTGGTCGGGGCGACGCCATTCTGGCTGGCCGCCCGGTTCGCGGAACCGGACATCATGCAAGCCTTGGTCGATGCCGGCGCACACCCCGACGTCGTCATGTTGGACGGTACAACCCCACTGATGGCGGCGGTGGGTGCGCGACGACGACGAGAACCAGGACTGACGCCGAACACAGCTGAGGATGAACGCCTCGTGAGAGAGGCGGTCACGGTGGCGATCGAGGCCGGGACCGATGTCGACGCCACCAACACCGGGGGCAACACCGCGCTCCACACCGCCGCCGCGCGCCGGCTCGACACGGTCGTCCAGATCCTCGTCGACAGCGGGGCCAACCTGCACAAAGAAAACGGCGAAGGAAAAACGCCCGTGATGATGGCCACCGGTAGAGACGGTGACGTCAACAGCACCGTGGAACTCCTACGACGCCTCGGAGCCAGCTGATTCAGATCGCCGCAAGGTGGGAGCGCGACCGTGCACTAGACGCCGGTCAGCCCCCCCAGGGTCAATCGACCGTCGCTTTTCCCCAACCGCTCAACCGGCACCCCCAGCTTGTCCATCAAGGTCACGAGCAAGTTGGGCATCAGGGGATCGTTCTCGTATCTCAGGTGACGTCCCCCTTCGAGCTGCCCACCGCATCCACCGACCAGCAATACCGGGAGATCGAGCGGACTGTGGGCGTTGCTATCAGACATGCCGCACCCGAAGAGAAGCAGCATATTGTCGAGCAATGACCCCTCACCATCCGGGGTGGCTCGCAGCTTGGTCAGATACTCCGCGAACAACGATGTGTGATACGCGTTGATCTTGGCCATCAGCGCGATCTTGTCCGCCTTGTACTCGTGATGGGATAGTGGGTGGTGCGCGTCCGGCACTCCGATCTCCGTGTAGGTTCGCGAGCTCACTTCTCGACCGAGCATGAAGGTGCTCACACGGGTCAAGTCCACCTGATGGGCCAGAACCTGGAGGTCGAACATCAGCCTGACATGCTCGGCGAAGGTCGCGGGGATCCCCTCGGGCTGCGCGACTTCCGGGACATCGTAGTTCTGCTGTTGCTCCACTCGTCGAATCCGCCGCTCGATGTCGCGGACACCCTCAAGATACTCGTCGATCTTGAGGCTGTCGGCGTGCCCCACCTCGCGGCGGAGATCGGTCACCTTCTCGGTAACGGAGTCCAGAATCGAACGGTCGCGCAGCATCCGGGCCCGGCGAACCTCCGGGTCGGTACTCCCACTGTCACCAAACATCTGCTCGAACACCACCCGCGGGTTGTTCTCCATCGGCAGCGGGGTCGTCCGGCTGCGCCAACAGATGGTGTTCGTGTACACACAGCTATGCCCACCACTGCACTGACCAGCATTGGCGCGGCTGTCGATCGCCAGCTGAAGCGACGTGAGCTCCGTGTCCTGACTCCACTCGCGCGCCAGAATCTGGTCCATCGACGTATCAGCCACCGGGGCGGTCTCACCCGCCACCCCGGCGGCTCCGGTCAGGAAGGTCGTCGAGGCGCCGGCATGGGCCGGGGTCCAGTACCCCCGCAATCCCGACACCACCGTCATCTGATCCTGAAACGAGGCGAGTGGCTGCAGAATCGGTGTGAGGCTAAACGCGCTCCCCTCGGCCGTCGGTGTCCAATGTTCCATAGCCATCCCATTCGGCACATACACGACACCGAAACGTCTGGCGGAGTTCGCTGCGGTTCGTGAGAACGCCGAAAGGGCCGGCACCATGGCATCCAATAAGGGAAGCGACACGGCGGCTCCGAGCCCCCGAAGCACCATCCGTCTGGGCAGCGACATCTTCTTGATGATCATGATCGATTCTCTGTGAGACGGAACGAGACGGTCTACTGTTGCGGTGTCGCCGACACAACCTGCGTCGTAACCGCTGATGGAGACCGGCGCCACTGAAACGGCGCGCTCTTGACAATGCCCAGCACAATCGACGACCACCGATAGTCGTCGGCCGCCGCGTCCCGCAGAATCTGGCGGACCGTCGGGCGGTCATAGTATTCGAGGCCACGGCCGACGGCATAGGCGAGAAGCTTCTCACTCACCGCCCCCGCGAACTCGTGCCCCCGCCCCAGCAGGACATTCCGCAGACCAGCTGGCCCCTCGAACTGCACCCCGCTCGGCATCGTCCCGGACGAATCGATCGGGAGCCCTGCTTCGCTATGGGCACGCCAGCCGCCGATGGCATCAAAATTCTCGAGCGCAAATCCCAGCGGATCCATCGGGGCGTGACAGCTCGCGCAGACCGGATTCGCCCGATGACGCTCCAGGCGGTCACGGACCGACGCCGGTTCCCCACCCTCGCCCCGATCGGGGAGTCCGGGAATATTGGGCGGCGGCTCTGGCGGTGGCGCCCCCAGTAGCGTCTCGAGCAACCACTTCCCGCGAAGTACCGGTGAGGTTCGGTTGGGATGAGACGTTACCATCAGCAGACCACCGTGACCCAGTAGACCGCCACGCGGATGATCGTTATCGATGACCACGCGGCGAAAGCGGTCGCCATACACACCCGGTATGCCGTAGTGACGTGCGAGTCGCTCGTTGACGAACGTATAGTTCGCGCTCAAGAGCTCGAGCAGACTACGGTCCTCTCGGATGGTGCTCGCCACGAATAGCTCGGTTTCACGACGGAACGCCTCACGCAAATTCTCGTCGAACTCTGGATACTCGGCCGATTCTCGCTGCTGCGAATCCAAATTCCGCAACCGCAGCCACTGACTCACGAAATTGTCGACCAAGGCGTGCGCTTTGGGATCAGCCAGCAGTCGACGGGTCTGTTGCTCGAAAACCTCCGGGGCACTGAGCTGTCCGCGTTCTGCCAACGCAAGCAGCTCCTCGTCGGGAAGACTGCTCCACAAGAAGAATGACAGCCGAGACGCCAGCTCGAGGTCACTAAGCTGAAAGGGTGTGTCCGGAGCCACCCCCGGCGGGTCACGTTCTACGCGGAAGAGGAAGTCGGGATCCACAAGCAACCGCTCGAGCGCGAACTGAACACCATCGTCGAAGCCGGACTCGTAGCCGGTCTCGAAGAAATCCATCAGCGTCTCGATTTCGTCATCGGTCACCGGGCGTCGATACGCACGGCGGGCCAACCGTCCAAGAATCCGTCGAGCGCACGATGCCACTTCGTCGTCGCCCCCCCCGGCCAGCACAGGCGGTTGACACACGAAGATCGCCCGGCGACTCGCGGTGTCGCCGGGTCCCGAGACGGCATACGGCCCCCCGATCGCGACCTGCTCGACCGACGCGTGGTCATCGTATCGCTCGTCAACAAAACGACCATAGCCACGATTCCGTGGTTGAAGTGCCCCCTCCAGCTCGGCGTGACGGCGCACGAATGAAACCCCGACCAGCCGTCGTCCTGCTTTCATGGGGAAGCGAACCTCAAGCGCCGCGTCCCCGGTGTTCATGTAGTACTCCCAGTCCGGGCCGCCGGCGATGTTGCCGGAAAAACTAAGGGGAGCCATCTGTCCCAGCGCGTCCGCGTCGCCCACCGAAAACCTGGTGATCAACTCACCATCCACCCGGACGTCCAGTTCCTGAGGGGCAGAAAACCCGAGGATGTAGTCGGAGAAGTTCCGATGCAGACGGATCTTGATGGTGTACTCGCCGTCGACCGGAAAGTAATGATTGACGGCGACCCCACCCCGCGAGCCGAACGACAGCCCCTCATGCTGCCGGTCGTCCTGCAACAGGGCCGGGTGCACGCGATAGGTGGCCACGGTTGGCCCCACTGGTGCAATCCCAACCGCGAGACGACTGATTCTTCGCGCGGCAGACAAATAACGCGATACGAGATCGGGTGAGATCGACAACAAATCGCCGTTGTTGTCGAACCCATGCTCATAGGTGTTGTCGGCCGGGAGCAGCTCCGCGACATCGACATCGACCGCGAGCAGATCACGTATCACGGCGTGATACTCCGCCCGATTGAGACGATGAAAGGTCTCTCCGCGGCCCGGCTCTGGGTTGGTCAGGGCCACCGCGTCGATCTCCGTCTCGAGCCACGAGGCCACGATCTGATACGTTGCCTCGTCCGGACGAGGGCTCCCCCCCGGTGGCATGGTCTGCGCTCGTAGCTTGGTGACGACCTTTTCCCAACGCTCCGCGTCACCGTAGACCTGAGCCAGATCCATCGTGTCGAGCGTGAGCCCGGCGGTGCGTGTGCGCTCGTTGTGGCAACGCACACAGAAACGGTCGAGCATCTCCCGGGTTGAGACCGATGCCCCCGAGGCCGAGCGGTCGACGCGTTGCGCCGCAACCCTATCGACCGCCCCTAGAGCCAGCACCAAACCCAGCCCGATGGACAATCGGACGTTCGTTCCGGTATTCGCCACCCCTTACGCCCCCACGTTGATTCCTCACGCCCCGAATTTCGTCCGGCCAAGACATCCCGCCGGCCCAGCACTCGTGTTACCCCACAATCATAAGTCCGAAACGCCTCCAGCAGGAGACTTCCGCCAGGAATCTGCACCGGTAGGGCAAGTAACACCGGTTGGTGTCACTATCTCTCGTTCGCCTCTCGCAGACGCCGACAAGCCGGATATGATCGTCTTGGCGCGTCGCACCGAAACCGGCGAGCCCGCCGAACACGGCATGAAGAGGGAAAAGACCGGCAGTATTTGACTGACGACAAAAACCGATCGGCCGGATGCAGCGGGGCTTTCACCACGGGCGGCCAACCCCCAACGCGTAAGGAGTGGAGTCAGCTGATACCAGCGAGCTACTCATCGAGGTGACGTGTGTCGCATAGACCGAACCGGCTCCCTCAAACGATGGCAGCGGTCGGGATTATCCTGACCATGGCTGGCGTCTGGTGGCAAACCGCTCGCGCCGCCGTCGAGCCCACGCAGCGACCACCGGTCTTCCGCCGAGACCAGATCCGTCCCACCTTGAGGAACCCAAGGACCGAGGGCCGCGAGTTCTTCTTTACCCGCGCCATCTACAGCGGGGGACGCGGCTGGCGGGGCGGGTCATGGGCCACCGACTATCCAAAGGCCGACCGGCAGTTCCTCACCATCATTGACCGACTCGTGGACCTGAATGCTTACGAGGGCGAGAATGCCATCCGGCTCGACGACCCTCGCATCCGGCGTTTTCCGTTTCTCTACGCGCTCGAGGTCGGCTACATGTACATGACCGAGCCAGAGGTCAAAGGCTTGCGCGATTACCTGCTGGCCGGCGGGTTTCTGATGATCGATGATTTCTGGGGCTCGGGAGAATGGGCCAACTTCGAAGCGGAAATCAAGCGAGCCCTCCCTGAGTACCCGATTGTCGAAATTCCCCTCGACCACCCCGTGTTCACGACCTTCTACAACATCGACGAGATTCTCCAGGTCCCCAACCTGTACAACGCCCAGGGCGGACCAACTTGGCAGCGAGACGGCATTACCCCCCACGTGCGCGGCATCTTCGACGAGCAGAACCGGCTGATGGTCATGATCAACTGGAACACCGATATCGGTGATGCTTGGGAGTGGGCGGAAAGTCCATACTATCCACTGCGCTATTCGACCTACGCGATCGAGATCACGGTCAACGCGATCGTGTATGCAATGAGCCACTAGCCCCCTGTGTCCGAGATTCATCACGGACACAGGGGGACTTGTGCCCCCGTCCTTTCGTTCGGGCTTGGTCAGTTGCCGCGACTACGGACCCGGGCAGACCGGGTCCTAACGGTCCCGGTAGCTGCTGACCGGCGGGAGCTGCGAGCCGCTGAGGCCGTCGGGCACCGGATCTCCGGTTACGGTTGGCATCCTGAGCGTCCCGATACCCTCGATCGTCGCCTCTATCACCTCACCTGCCTGCAGATAGCCCGTCCGGATGCCATCCGCGAAAGCACCGGTCGACGTGCCGCCCGAGGTGCCGCTGTTGAGCACGTCACCGGGATACAACGTGATGATGGATGAGGCATACTCCATCAGTTCCCAAATGGAGTGGATCATGTCGCCGGGCCCCGCATCTTGGACCGTCACCCCATCGATTGTCAGCTGCTGATGGAGCCGCTCCATCGGATTGCCGTAGAACTCCTTTGGCACAATCCAGGGCCCTTGGGGCGCAAAGGAATCGTGTCCCTTCCCGACAAACCAGTCTGAGCCGCCCTCGGGCCGTCCACCGCGATCGGAAATATCGATCGTCACCATGTAGCCGAACACATAGTCTTGGGCTTCAGCCGCCGAGATATAACTAGCCGACCGACCGATGACGGTGCCGAACTCAACCTCCCAGTCGATTCGATCGCGACCGGAAGGAATGACGACGTTCTGCCCGGTGCCGATCACGGCCCCTCGCGATGGTTTGAGGAAGAGATAGGGAATGCCTCGATTCTCTCGATGTTGGCGGTCACTTTCTGCCTGCTCTTCGGCCGTGCAACCTTCACACACATGGCTGTAGAAGTTACCGGCGGCGTTGAGGATCTTCCCCGGATAGAGAATCGGGGCCAGGGTGCGTATGTCTTCCACGTCGTGGATGTACGCGGGTCGGTTCTCGCCATTGAGCCGATCGTGGGTCAACGTATCGGCAACGATCTCGTAAATCCGATACTTCAGCCCGTAGTCATACTGGCCGATCAACTCCAGCATGTCGGCCGGCATGGAAACCGTCGGATACAGCGAGCTGACCTCCAAGGCCTCGTTGCCACGATCGAGCTCGACCACATATTGGTCCTGGAGCACGATACCGACACGCGGGCCGGCGTCGATCTGGAAGGTGCCAAGCTTGAACGGCTCCGAAGCGGCCGCATCGTCCTGCGCCACGACCGGGATTACGCCCAACACAGCGATACTCCCTACCAACGTCGCAACAAACCTCATGACGTGTCCTCCTGTGCGAAACCGGGTGTTGGTCCCCGTTTATCTCGTCTAGCAGCCCCTGGCAGACGCCCCCGCTGTATTCGGACGGCGCTATTTCTCCATCGAAAATGCCCAATTGACT
>JAYZGM010000081.1:0-7102 GCA_036336225.1 Acidobacteriota bacterium
GGGGTGTAAACCGGGACCTTCGACATGATGTCGTAGGCGGTTGTGGAATCGCAGTGAGCCAAATACACCCCCATCCGCTCGTACTCTTCCTTGAGATAGACCGGGTACAACTCCTCCGAGACGAGAGCCGCAACCCCGGAATTCGGAAAGAGAAACGGCAACTGCAATCCGTGTGTGAGATGAAAGCTCCCAGGCTGATAGGTCGCGTAGGCATGGGTGTAGTCGGTGACCCCGGTCGCAACCGCCTTGAACCCCTCGAGAGCTCCGTGAAGCAACGCGTCGACATAGTGCTCCCAACGAATCCGACCATCGGTTCGCTCGGTGCACATCTCTCGCCACGGCACAAAGACCTGGGCGTAGAGCCCGTGAGAGCTCGGCACATGCGCGGTATAGCGCATCAGCACGGCGTCGTCCGAGCCGCCACGCTCACCACGCACAAACGGGGCGACCGCCCCGACTCCCACTAACGACGCGAGGACGCGGCGTCGGCTCCAGTTCGTGTCGAGCGCTCCGGTCGTCATCTCACCTCTCCAGTTCTTCGAAGGCGTGCCGTGGCGCACCGTGAATCTGCCACAATACAGTGCTCTCTTTGGGTACGGGCATCCGATGTCACGATATCGTCGTTACTGTCACGTCTGTCGCCGACCACACTCGACCTGTCTTTGTTCCTATATCAGACCGATCGCCACCCGTACGCGGTTTGTGTTGCTGACCCATCCAATGGAGTATCGCAAGACCCGAATCGGTACGGGACGCATCACCCACCTCTCGCTGTCTCATTCGGAGGTCCACGTTGGTATCGATTTCGAACATCACCCACGGGTACACGCACTCATCGACGCCGCCGAAACCGACTGTCGACTTGTCTATCCAGGCGCACTCAGCGAGAACCTCTCCCGGGGTGAGTTTCGACCGGCTCCCGGGCACCTCCCAGTGTTCTTCCTTGTAGACGGCACGTGGGCATGTGCCAAGCAGATCCTGCGACACAGCGCGACCGTGCGACGATTGCCACGAGTCGGCTTTGACCCCACACGCCTGTCGAGATTTACCATCAAGCGACAGCCTTATCCCGAGTGTCTATCGACGATAGAAGCGATCCACCGGTGTCTGACCCTCCTTGACGCCGAAGGACTCGAGGACTTCTGCTCAGAAGACGGGCGGCGGCTACTGGCTCCACTGGATCGCATCATGGAGCTACAGATGCGTTATCCGGGAGCACCGGTGGCTCCGGCCTCATCCCGGCACGACCCCATCGTCTCGTGACGACCCCGCGACACCGGCGACCTACCGAGCTCGCTCCGTACCGAGATTTCTGGCCCCGGCCAGGATACCGGCCAACCCGATGTTGCCCTCGTGACAGGCGTACTCGAACAAGGGGCCGTCGGTGCGACGCAACGGCATCGCCACGGTCCACGCCTGCGTGAAGTTATTTGGGTCCTCCACCCTGAACTCGTATAGGACGGTATCCGGGTCCAGACGGGTGAACCGCTCAACGAGCGTCGTGTCTCGGCTTGATCCCCCGAGACTGGTTTCGCGAAGAAAATTTTTGGTCTCCACCTCCAAGGTGACGCCGTCCCACCGTCCCCGCGAATCACCCGCATACTGTCTGAGCACGCCGTGCGGACGGCCATCGAGCGGCACGATACGCGCGTTGTGCACCATCTCGTTAAAGATGACCACGTGGTCGGGGGTCTGCAGAATGTGCACGTTGTTGTTGTAGGCACTCGAAACCATGGGAGGTCCAGCGTTGAAGCCCATGAGACATCGGTCGGCCAGGCTCCGGTCCGTGTAGGAATCGGCAAACCCGCTTCGACTGTTCTCGGTGCGGACCCGTGACGTCGCGAGATACTCGTCTCGATAGGGGACGCGTCCGTCTGGTGGATCCACGATGAGGGCGGTCCGTTTGTCGCGAGTCAGCTCGATACCGCGCTCATACCAAAACTCGTTGTACCCGCCGACCCCACCTTCGGCGAGGGATTGATACCGCACACCCGGCGCATGCACCAGCAGGTTCTGCGAATCCCGATTCAGCTCAAGACGACGCGACGCCTGGTAGGCCGCCGCCTCTTCCGCGGTGAGCGCATCCCGACCGGCCAGGAGCGCCGACGCCCCCTCCTCAATCACTGGGCGTTGCAATGGCGTCAGGGTCCGAAAGGTGAAGATGCCTTGAATATCTGGGTCACCGTGGCGAGTACGGATGACCTGGTCCTCCGACTGCCCCAAGACCGGCGCCCCGAAGAATAGTCCGGATACGCCCATCAGCAACATGACATACACTCGAGTCATTCAAGTTCCTCCTCCCATCGGGTCTTCCACATAGCACCGCCCACACTGGCATGGTATCGTCACCTGAACGGTCTCATACGCCTCAGCCTCGGATCCACTCAGGGTTCTGACAACGGAGAACGCACATGAAACGGCTCGTTCTTGCCATCGCTATCCTCGCGCACGCCCATCCGGGAAGCACGCAGCCAGATGACTCCCAGTCTACGGCGACACCATCATTCTCACCAGTCACGTGGGAGCGGCTGGTCAACGCCGCCGACGAACCGGAGAACTGGCTGATGTACTCGGGAACCCTCGATAGCCAGCGTTTCAGCCAGCTGGACCAGATCCACAATCGGAACGTCGGGGGGCTCGAGTTGAAGTGGGCCTACCAGATTCCGCAACTTGACCGCTCCGAATCGGTCCCCCTCGTAGTGGACGGCGTGATGTTCATCACTGAAGCCCCCAGTAACGTCGTGGCGGTCGATGCAGCGACCGGGCGCCAATATTGGCGCTATGACCATCCGCTCCCCGACGACCTCCGCATCTGCTGCGGGAGGAACAATCGGGGTGTGGCCATCTTGGGGGACACGCTCTATATGAGCACCCTCGACGCGCATCTGGTGGCGATCGACGCACGGACCGGCAACGTTGTCTGGGACAAAGAGGTCGCCGACCACCGGGCCGGCTACAGCAAGACGGCGGCGCCGCTGATCGTCAAGGACGAAGTCGTAACCGGCATCGCCGGTGGCGAGTATGGCATCCGTGGATTTATCGACTCCTACAATGCGGCCACAGGCGAACTGGAATGGCGGGCCGACACGATTCCGGGCCCGGACCACCCGGACAATCAGAGCTGGGCCGGAGACTCATGGCGCACCGGCGGGGCCGCAAGCTGGATCACGGGTGCGTATGACCCGGACCTCGACTTGGTCTACTGGGGAACCGGGAACCCGGGTCCCGACTGGAACGGCGATGTCCGAATGGGTGACAACCTCTACTCAGACTCGGCCATGGCGTTGAATCACCAGACCGGCGCCTTGGAGTGGTATTTCCAGTTCACCCCACACGATGTGCACGACTGGGACGCCATTCAGGTACCGATCCTCGCCGACCTCACGATGGACGGTGAAGAGCGCAAGGTCATGATGTGGGCCAACCGGAACGCGTTCTTCTACACGTTGGACCGAGAGAATGGTGAGTTCCTGATTGGCAAGCCGTTCGCCAAACAGACCTGGGCCGAAGGACTGGATTCCAACGGGCGCCCGATCCGCGTGCCCAACACGTCGCCGACCGCCCAGGGGACACTCGTTTCACCACCGGTCGTGGGAGGAACAAACTGGTTCTCACCCGCGTACAGCCCACGGACCGAGCTGTTCTATGTGCAGGCGTACGACGGCGAAGATGTGTATTACCAGCGTGACGAAGACTATGTGGAGGGTGACCAGTTCACTGGCGGTGGCTTCCAGATGCCGTTGCCGATTGACAACTATCAGAGCGCCGTACGCGCCATCGACCCACGCACCGGCGACATCAGATGGGAGTATCAGCTCCAGCCTCGCTCGACGGGCGGAATGCTGGCCACGGCGGGCGACTTGGTGTTCAGCGGCAGTGTGGATGGCTACTTCTTCGCGCTCGACGCGGTCAGTGGCGAAGAACTCTGGCACATGAGTGTCGGCAACCTCGTGCACTCGGCCCCCCTGACCTATGCCGTCGACGGGGAGCAGTATGTGACGATTGCCGCCGGCAACGTCGTCTTCACATTCGGTCTTCGGAACTAGCAGCCCTGTCAGCCGAGGCCGCCCCCGCGCGCTGCAGGGACGACCTCGGTCCTTACGGCTGTCCTTCTCCCGCCTCGGCCGCGGCCTTCTCTTCCGCCCGGGTGCCGGACAGAATCCCCTCCATCGAGTAGTTCCCCTCGTGACAGGCGTATTCAAATAGCGACGTGTCGGTAAGCTGCATCGGCATCGACAAGGTCCACGGAGTCGTCCACGTGTCCGCATCGATCACCGTGAAGGTGTAATCCAGGGTATCGGCGTCGACACGCGTGAGCCGCTCGACCAACGTCATCTTCTCGGTGGTTGTCATTCCTGCCGGTTGAGACCCCAACGGAATCCACTGTCGCTGCGTATTGAAGTTGGCGGTGTGGATGACCAAGGTGTCCCCCTCCCAGTGGCCACGCGAGTCACCCGACCACAACCGAATGTCATCCGTCAGACTGGGTCGGCCGTCGAGTGGCACGACCCGGGGGGTATGCACCATCTCGGTGTACACCACGACGTAGTCCGGAGTCTGGAACAGCTGCATGTTTTGGTTGTAAGCCAATGGCGTGATCGGGGGGCCCGCGTTGAATCCCACGATGCAGCGGTCAGACGTGTTCCGGTCGGTGTAGGAGTCGGCGGGATGCGCTTCGAGATACTGGCCCCGCATCTGGGTCCGCCGCTGTCCGGTCTCGGACAACGCGGGGAGCCGTCCGTTCGGCGGGTCCACGATAAGTGACGTGCGTCGTGTCTCGATCGGTCGTGTGCCCCGATCCATCCAGAAGTTGTTGTACGCACCCACATTGCCACCGGCCTCGGTACGCTGAGCATCCCGCTCCCAGAGCTCGGCGTCCCGTTCAATCGCTTCTCGCTCCAGGCTCGCGGCCTCCTCCGGGGTATAAAACGCCTGCTCACCCAGTTCCTCCGGCCGTTGGAGCGGGGTGATCGTGCGGAAATCCCAGATTCCCTGCAGGTCCGGCTGCCCCCAGACGGTGCGCGGCGCCGCGGACTCGTCCGTCGTTTGACCGGAGACCGCGCCCGATATCAGCGCGAGACCCGCCACCACGCCAAGCACACGACCGAGCTGTCTCTCACCCATGGCACGCTCCCTCTTCTTGGTTGTTACCGACCCATACCGCGTTGCATGCCGAGCGTACCATTTTTCGCCGACGGTGCACTGGTCCTGACCCAACTGCCGTAGAATCGACTTTCAATCCAAGGAGGCTCATGACGACATCCTATCTACGCGGAATATGTCTCGTTGCGTGGCTGTTGGTTGCACCGGCGGTCGCGCAACCGCAAGACCTCGACATCTATTGGGTCGATGTCGAGGGAGGTGCCGCCACGCTCATGGTGGCCCCCACCGGGGAGTCGATGCTCATTGATACCGGCTGGGACACCGACGACGACCGAGATGCTCAGCGTATCGTCGCGGCAGCGACCGAAGCCGGCGTGACACAAATCGATCACCTGGTCATCACCCACTACCACCGGGACCATGTGGGCGGACTGACCGCCTTAGCCGAGATGCTCCCGATCGAGCACTGTATCGACCACGGCACCAACACGGAGCCCAGCAACCAGCAATGGGTAGACACGTATCTCGAGGTCTGTCGTGACAAACGGACCGAGGTCGCGGCCGGCGACACCATTCCATTTGGTTCAGTCCAGGTCGACGTCATCACATCCAACAGTCAGCTCGTCCCATCGGCCCTCAATGGTGGTGCAGCCAACCCCTTGTGCGCCACGGCCGAACAAAAACCACAGGCCAGCCCGGAGAACCAACGGAGCGTCGGCGTGTTGCTGACCTATGGCGAGTTCACCTTTCTTGACCTTGGCGATCTCAACTGGGCGATGGAGGTCCAGCTGGCCTGCCCTGTCAACAAGGTTGGTGAAGTCACGCTCTATCAGACAAGCCGTCACGGCGCGTGGGATGACGCCGGTGCCCCAGCGCACCTATTCGCCATCAAACCCCAAGTTGTCGTGGTGAACAACGGCCCCCGTAAAGGCCTCGGGGGCACGTCTCCTGGTTTCGACGCCGTCTCCACTGCGCACTACGAACGAATCGCGTCGAGCCCGGAGATCGAAGGCATTTGGCAGGGGCATCGATCACTTCTCGATCCGGACCCGGACCACAACACCGAGAAGGACATGATTGCCAACTTTGACGAGACGGACGACTGCGCCGGACACTGGCTTCGCGCCTCGGTCGATGCGGACGGGATGTTCACGATGACCAACGGTCGTAATGGGCACAGCCGCTCGTACACCACGCGCTAGTGTTGAGGTGACCGAACGACCAACCGGTGCCCCGTAGCATATTCTTTGGTTTGCGCCCTACTCATGGACAAGAACGGGTCGGGCACGACCACGGCGCTCACACCGATCCTCCGCCCGCACCAACTGACGGATGGCGCGGAATGAGTGGCTTGGACCAACCCGACGGAGGACGACGATGCTGAACCGATGCCGACACCTCGCCGCCATCGTACTCATGGGTGTCGCGACGGCGACGCCGCTCGCGGCTCAGGAAAAGACGTTCGACGAGACCAGGGAATTCGTGACGGGTAGCCTTCTCGCCCTCGAGGCGCGTCGCGGAAGTGTGCAACTCACTTCCTGGGATCGCGACGAGATCGAGATTCAAGTTCGCATCGGTCCGCCACCGGATGTCGATGAGGACTATGCACGACGAGCCGTCGAGGGAACGGCAGTCGAAGTTCGCGGGAATCGTCGCTCGCTTCGTATCCGGGCCAACTACAGCGCCATGCCCACGCGGGGTCGGCTCGACCGCTCGCGGAATCTCCCCCACGTGCACTACGACATCCGCGCGCCGAGGGCAGTTGATCTGGATCTCGATATCGATCGCAGCGACACGACACTCACGGGGTTCTCCGGCCGTTTGCTACTCGACTTTGACCGGAGCAACGTCGTGGCACGCGACCTCGACGGCATCGTCACCATCGCGCTAGAACGGGGATCGCTCGAAGCGAACGGGCTCACCGGTTCGCTCGCGCTCGACGTCGATCGCAGTGACAACATTGCCCTGGAAGGCGTCGAGGGAAGTCTCCAGCTGGACG
>JAYZGM010000082.1:0-5996 GCA_036336225.1 Acidobacteriota bacterium
GATTGCCCTTCTTGGTCTCACGTTCGTCCCATCCGCCAACGGTGGTCAACCGGCGTCGGCGGGGCGCCCACCCGCGGGCTCTCCCGCACCACGTATGCCCTGGGGAGTCCCCGACCTCCAAGGGGTGTGGGACCATGGCACGGTGACACCACTCGAGCGCCCCACCCGCTACGAGGGCCGCGCGCATCTCACCGCCGAGGAGATCGCTGAGGCCAATATCGAGGCCACCACCTTTGCGACGTCGGAACGCCGGTCAGAGCTGAGCGCTGAACGAGACGTCGGGTTGGCCTATAACCAGTTTTGGTGGGACCGAGGACTCTCCGACGGCCGCACGTCATTGATCGTGGACCCTCCCGACGGGAGAATCCCGCCCCGAACACCGGAAGCCGAGACGCGCGCCGAGACCCGCCGCGCCGCAGCCCGGCCCCGCGAGCGGTCCGAGAACCCCGAGGACCGGAATCTATGGGAACGTTGCCTGTCCCGAGGTGCGGTCAGGCTGGGTGGCGTCTACAACAACAACTTTCAAGTCTTTCAAACCGAGCACCACGTGGCGATCCTGCTCGAGATGGTACATGAGCTTCGGGTCATCCCCCTTGATGGCGAACCTTCGCCGCACGCCCCGCGCCAATGGCTCGGACGCTCGCACGGTCGCTGGGAAGGCGACACGTTGGTCGTCGAAACCGAAAATTTTTCCGGCCAGGCCCCGTGGCGTGGTTCGGGAGAAGGTCTCACCCTGGTCGAACGCTTCTCCCGGCCGGAAGCCAATCTCCTACACTACGAGGTGACGTTCGAGGATCCGGCAACCTGGGAGCGTCCCTGGACGGCGACCCTCGACTTACCAAAAACCAATGGTTTGATGTACGAGTATGCGTGTCACGAGCGAAACTACGGGATGGAGAATCTGCTGCGTGGAGCCCGCGTGCAGGAGATGGAGGGCACGGCAACACGATGACGGCTCTTGGGTTGTTTCTTGCTCTGCTGTCCACACCGACGATCACGACGCAACCTGCACCATCCCCGATCACCTCAGGCACACGGCTGATGGAACAATGTCAGTTGTACTTTGAGTTTCTCGGTCGCACGGGAGCGGGACGAGAAGAAACTTTTGACGACGACCCGTTCGGGCTCGGCTATTGTGCGGGGCTGATTCGTGGAGTGGCCGTGATGGCAGAAACCCTAATGCCCACGCGTGTCTGTCTGCCGGCGGACACTTCAACTGCCAACGCTGTCTGGACGGTCATCCAATATCTCGAGAACCTCGAACCAGAGACGTTGGTCGAGCCCGACGCTGAGCTGGTGCTTCGCGCGCTGGAGGACACCTTCAGATGCCCGTAGGAGGCCGCGGTAACACCCCGGATCGTGCCGAGAGCCTGGCATGGGACAGCCGAGGTCAGCCCATGCAAGGCGGAACGAGGGAGCAAATTGGACAATGTCGACCGAGGAGTAACACCCAGAGCACCGTCACACGTGGACTCCGGCGGCTGCTCTGGGTTCCACTCGCCGTCCTCGTAACCGGCTGCGGGAGCGATCCTGCCCCGGCCGACCCGCCGCCGGCACCCCATTTTCAACCGACGACAACGATCGAAGACCTCATGTGGTGGCTGATTGACCCGGCAGCCGACGCCCTCTGGGACGCGGTGGTCATCACCTCGACTCCGGATGGGCTGGAAGAAACGCGCCCGGAAACCGACGAGGACTGGCGGTCTCTCGAGCGTCAGACCCTCATCCTGGTGGAAGCCGGAAATCTTCTACAGATCGACGGCCGAGACATCGCCGAGGAGGATTCCGTCTCGGAGCTTCCGGGTATTGACCTTGAACCCGCTGAGATCGCCGAACGCATAGCGGCCAACCAAGACGGCTGGCTGCGGTCGGCTCGGGAACTACACGACGCAGGAGTCGTGATACTGGAAGCGGTCCGCACGCGCGATGTAGACGCACTACTTGCGGGTGGCGACCGTCTGGATGTGGCCTGCGAGAACTGTCATTCTCGCTTCTGGTACCCGGACGCGGGAGAGAGCGAACCGCCGCCGGCATCTCCCTAATGGTGATGCACGGCGCCGGTTCACGCGCCGGGACCTACGGGCGAATCGGACTACCGTCAGGCTTGGTGAGCTCCGCGCAACACATTCCGAATGTGCCAGGCGCTCGCGACGGCTGCCCCACGACTTTGATCTCGTCGCCCGCCTTGATCGTGTCCGGGGTCCAACCCCGCCGGCTCATCGACACCGACGCGCCCATCTCGATCTCCCAGTGGATCGTGTCGCCATCATCACCGGGGGCGTCGACATACAGAAACGAATGCGGGTTTCGAAAGACAAACCTGGTCACGGTTCCGGTCGCTTCGACCCGTTTCTCAGGGTCGTAGAACGGCCCGCTGGCATGGTGCGCCGCTGCCGGCATCCCCGTTACCAGCAGTGCCACTGCTACCAACGCCGCTCCTGCGATCCACAAGAAAACTCTCACAACCCCTCCTTAATTATTGATATCTCGGAATCAAGAATCTTCGCGGACGACCGGCCTGCTCGGCATCGCATCCGTACAGCTGCAGCTTGTAGTCCTCCGGGGCCGGAAGCCATCGGGTGGTGTAGGACGTTGGCTCCCGCAAGAACATCGGGTCCTCGACCGTCAGGGTCAGCTTGAGCTCGTCGCCTTCTCGCCAATACCGTTCGGTCACCCGCTTTTGTTGCGACGACGGAATGCCGTTGTAGTCGTCAAAACCGGTGATATCGAACACAAAGTGGGTCGTCTCCACCAAGAGCGCCCCATCCTCATAGTGCCCCACCGAAAACCCTTGCACCGTGAACTCATTGAGTGGCGGGTCACGGCCATCGAGCCAGACCGTTCTGATCTGGTCGTCTTTTTCGTATCGTATGAGCACGCGGTCCGGCCACTGCGTGAATTCCATCATGTACGGGTCATACTGCAAGGCGGGTGACGCCGACGGCACGCAGTCGTACTTCGGCGCAATCGCCTCGTCGAATACCTGCTGATACGCCATCGCTCGCTCATTCAAGACCGGAAAATTTTCGCCCGGCACCCACGGCATGTTCGGACCGTTTACGGGCCGCACGCCGCCCCCGCCGTTCCACACGCCCACCAAGTCGGGCACCTCCGACGGGTCCACTCCGGACTGCGCCCCGGCCGGGGTCACCCCCACACCGGGGACTACCGCCGCCATGCACAGTGCGAGCAGCCAGTCGGCCCGACCCAACCCGCGTCGGGTGCGGATGCTGGTCACGGTCATCGTCTCCCTCCCCGTCTCGTCTTCCTGGGTGCCTGATGCAGGCATACATCCTGATTTCCCAGCACCCCAGTCACACGTGATTCTACATCGTTCAGCCAGCGAGCGACCGACGTCTGATCACCCGGTTCCACCACATGACCACACCGGTCACGAACATCACGGGTGGCACCAACCCGACCACGGTCCAGACAAGCTTGGTCGCCCATCCTCCAAAACGCCCGAAGTGCAGTGCCGTGAACCAATACAACACGCTGTCGCCTACGCGGGGGTTGAACTCCTCATCAAACGGCTCCACATAGTCGACCAGCGCGCCAAACGGCCCAGGAAACGCCAGATAGATCCCGGTCGCTCCCCACATGAAGATGAACACGACCGTCCAGAGGCCAAACGCGCTATGAAGACTCCAATTGAATCTACGCCAGGTAGCCCGCCAGTCAACGAGCAACGCGCGACGCCATCCTCCGACACCTGGCCACCAGATCACCGCACCAGTCACGCTGAGCACCGATAGCAGCACCGCGCCAATACCGTTCACCGCGCGCCCGGTGCCCCCCCCCAGGAGGTTGTCATGAAAATCGAGGAGCCAGGTCGTAAAGCGCCATCCCGCGGGAAGCGCGTACCCGAGATAGTCGCCGGTGTAGGGATCATAGAGAAACTGTAGCCGCTCCTCTCCCGATCGGCGGACCGACATCGTGACCGCATGGCGAGGGTCGTCCGGGTTGGTCCACACCTCAATGGCAGCATCCGGAAACCGGCGCTCGGCGGCCGCCACGAGCTGGTCTTCCGACAGGCGAGTCCCGGAGACATCGACCACCCGCGGTTGGGGGTCGTAACGCTGCCGGAGCTCACTGCGATAGATCAACACCGTCCCGCTGAGACTGATCACCACCACGTAGAGCCCGATCCCAAGACCGGTCCACAGGTGCACCTGAAACAGAATCTTCCGAAGACGTTTTGATTGAGGCTGTCGCGCCCAAGAGCCGCTCATATGTTCCTCGCTGCCTCCAACTCTCGTCCCAGATAGTCGGCGATCGCCCCCATCCCAGAACGGCCCGCGATGGTCTCCGCCTCACTGTTGTAGTTGGTATTGGTGTTGATGTCGTAGGTATACGCGCGACCATCTCGATCGACGATGAACTCGATCCCAGCAATGTGAACGTCATGGTCCGCGAGGACACGTTCGTAGGGCTCTACCAACGCGTGTTCAAATCGCTCGATGATACTGAACAACGAGGCCGCTGGGTCACCAGCCGGACAGAACGCGTCGTCCACACGACACGCATCCGCTGGACAGAGCTCGAACCCTTGACTCGTATCGACCCGCACCGCGTAGAGCAAACGTCCACCCACGAACTCGACCCGCGTGATGAATGGTTCCGGCGCCTCGATGTACTCCTGCAACAGCATGATGCCATCCACCGATGGCTCGAGCTCCTCGCTCCCGACGTAGGCCGATAAGGTCTCCACATCGCGGAACAACCGAACCCCAAGCCCTTTGCCGGCCCGGTTGTGTTTGGTGATGAAGGGCGGCGTGAGGGTGCGCGCGGCTTCGACGATTCGGTCACGTCCGACCACGGCCATGGTGTGCGGAACACGGATCCCGCGGGACTCGAGCGCGGTATATTGCGCCACCTTGCTCACTTCGAGTCGCAATGCGCCACTCCCATTGAGGACCCGACGATGGTGTCGCTCCAACCAATCGAGCACCGCCGCCGTGTACTCCGGTCCATATCGATGCCCGCGGGTGTGAGACGACGCGCTCATTCGGTTATAGAACACGCCATCCGGCGGCTGGGTCCCGAGGTCGACCGTCCCGATGTCGAGAAACCATTCCTCGAAGGGAAGAGCGCGAGCGACAAGGGCGGCTCGGAGCGGAACCACCCACTCGTCGTTCTCGTGAAGGACGTAGATTCGGCTCATGGGCGTGCGCGACAACGTGAAGACATCGTGACAGTATACGGGTTCAAGCTATCCCGCTTGACACGCTCGGGCTCGAGGGGTACAACGAGACCCTCGCGTGACAATCTATCCAGTTCAATGAGGAGTTCAATGCGACGAATTTTGATTCTCGGTCTGCTCGTGACGCTCACCGGCGCCGGGTCGACAGTAGCCCAGACGGACGTCACTCCGGCGGAACCGTTCAAGGTTGGCACCTTCAACATCCACGGTGTGCCACATGTCGGGGTTGTCCTCCGAGACTCCCTGGTAATCGACATCGAAGTCGCCAACATGGCGCTCGAAGCGAACCCAGGGTACGCCACGGTCCCCATGCCAAAGGACATGCTGGAACTCATCGGACGCTATGAATACGGCCTCAAATACCGACTATACGAAATCGTCAACGACGTCGTCGGCAACAACCGACTCTCCGGAAGCAGTCGAGCTGACTACGTCTACGACGTGTCGGAACTGCGCATCCGACCTCCTATCATGTACCCAGGCAAGGTCATGAACGCAGCGGTCAACTTCTTCACGCACGCGTGTGAGGGCTGCACCGAGGAGGACCTGCAGGCGCGGACCCGGGAACGGCAGGAGAACCGGGGTGTACCCTATCTGTTCCTCAAGCCCAGCCGCGGCGCGGTCATCGGGAGCGGCGATGACGTCATAATGCCCTACGGCCGTGACCGGATCGAATGGGAAGTCGAAATGGCTGTCGTATTCGGCCGCACCGGAAAATACATCTCGGCGAGCCGTGCATACGACCACGTGTTCGGCTACATGGTCGCCATGGATATATCCGATCGCGGCGGGC
>JAYZGM010000083.1:0-6299 GCA_036336225.1 Acidobacteriota bacterium
TCGCAGAACGAAGACCGTACCTACGCCTTGGACTTCCGCGTGAGGCACGCTTTTTGAGCTACGCCTCCGTCTTGGCGAGCGCCGTGTTGCTGGCGGCACCAGTGGCCACCGACACCCCTGGCTCAAGTATCGTCGGAAAGACGGTGGCCGAGGTACGGGTCTTCGATGATGGGCGCCTGACCTCCGACCCCACAATTCTAGAGCTCGTTGAGACTCGTCCCGGACAGCCACTCTCGATGCGTCAGGTCAGGGAGACTATCACTCATCTGTTCAGCCTGGGTGCGTTTGTCGACGTTCAGTTTAGCGGTGTGCCGAGTGACGGAGGGGTTCGGCTCCGCTATGACCTTATTCCCGCCCCGGCCGGTGGGGTGGGCGTCGAGATTCGCGGCGACCTGGGTCGACCGGTGGCAGAGCTTCTCGGACCGATCACGCGGCGGTTTGGCACACTCGTCCCCGCCGAGGACATTCCCGCGCTCGTGGTGGTGCTTGAGGAGCTGTATCGCGATGTTGGGCGGTTTTCGAGTCAGATCAAAGCGCGCCCTGGTGCGTCGACCGGCGCGGTGATGGTGGACATCGATCCCGGTCCAGTCGCTCGCATCGAGGGAGTTACGGTGACCGGGAGGATCGAGCGAGAGGCCGCCGTGCTCGACCGGCTGGAGCTCCAGCCGGGTAACCCCTACGACCCTCCGGCGCTTGAGGAGCGTCTTGTCGACTACGAGCGTGAGCTGCGCGCGCGTCGGTTCTATGAGGCGCGTGTCTCTCACCAGGCCATACCGACGCAAGATGGTCTCGCGGTGCGGATACGGCTCAACGTCGACACAGGGGCGCAGGTGACGGTCATTTTTGACCGTGACCCAGTACCGGGAGGGGACCTGGATTCACTGGTTCCCGTGGCCCGGGAAGGCTCTATCGACGAGGACCTGCTCGAAGATTCCAGCCGCCGGATCGAGGAGTATTTGAATCGTCTTGGTTTTCGTGACGCCCGGGTCACCCACCGTCGTCTGGACGAGGCCGAGGGGTTGTCGATCGTGTTCTCGGTCGACCGGGGCGCGGAGTATCGGGTCGACGAGATTGTTGTCCGGGGCGCCGAGGTGTTGAGTGCCGAGGCCATCACCGAGCTGTTGGCGGTGACACCTGGCGGTCCATTGGTGGTGTCGGAGGTCGACCTTGGGGTGGCCGCCATTGCAACGGCGTATGCGGAGCTCGGTCATCGCGATATCAACGTTGAGGCCTCGTTCCTGGAGCTCGATCCGCCGGCCGCCAACCGTGACTTCGACGTGGTGGATGCGCAGATCGTGCTGGACGTCGTCGAAGGGCCGGCGACCACGATCGGTTCAGTGCGGTTTGAAGGCGCGACCGTCTTCAGCGCGTCTGAAATGGCGGCCTTGGTGGCCGTAGCGCCCGGGGCTCCCTACTACGGTCCGCTCGTGCGGGCCGATGTGACGGCGATCCTGACGCGCTATCTAAACCAGGGGTTTGAGAACGTCCAGGTCCAAGTGGTGCCACGGTTCGACGAGACCGGGCAAACCGCCGATGTGCTCTTTCAAGTGAAGGAGGGATCGCAGATCCTTGTCGACCACGTTCTGATCGTGGGGAATCGACAGATCTCCTCCACGACCATTCGGGATGAGGTGACACTCCGTTCTGGTGAGCCCCTCGGCCGGGGCGACATCGACGAGACCTACCGCCGCCTGACCGGGCTCGGTCTGTTTCGGGGAATCGAGCTTCGTGAGTTCAGTCACGGTGCTGGAAATCGGCGGGATGTCGTGGTTGTGGTCGAGGAGGCGCCCGCCACCCGTGTGGGATACGGTGGTGGTCTCTCAGCCACGCAGCGGCTCCGGGCCACCGAAGGTGGCCCGGCGGCTGAGCGACTCGAATTCGCACCACGGGGATTTTTCGAGATCGGCCGCCGGAATCTCTGGGGGAAGAACCGATCGATTGACCTGTTCACGAGGGTGAGCCTGCGAGGGAAGGATGACGTCACCGGCCAGGTGCCAACGTCGAGTCTGGGTTTCAATCAGTACCGATTCCTCTTGAACTATCGCGAGCCTCGAGCATTCGGGCGAACCGGCGATCTGTCCGTTTCTGGTTTCGTCGAGCAGGTCATTCGCCCGAGTTTCGATCTGTTCAGCCGGGGCGTTAATGCGCAGTTTCAACAGGTCGTCGGTCGGACGATGACGGGCCGAGTCGGTTACACGTATGGGCTTAACCGGGTGACCAACGAACAACTTCTCCCGGAAGATCGTCCCTTGGTTGACCGTTTGTTTCCCGAGGTGACGCTCTCCATCTTCTCCGCTGGGCTTGTCCGCGATACCCGGAACGATCCGCTCGAGCCGACCGATGGAGCACTCCTCGCGGTTGATGTCGAGACCGCGTTTCGTGGGCTGGGATCGGCCGTGGGCTTCGCCAAGACCGTTCTCCAGGGGCGATTCCTGCGCGAACTGCCCGGCGAGATGGTGTTGGCCACGGCGGCCCGACTCGGTCTCGCACGCGGGTTCGCGCTGATGTTGCCGGCGATTCCCACCTTCGTGCTCACTGATGAGGGCATTCTCGTCCAACAGGACGGTGACCAGAGGGCGGTCATTCAGAGCTTGCCCGCGAGTGAGCGATTTTTTGCGGGTGGCGACTCCACTGTCCGCGGTTTCGCGTTGGATCGGCTTGGTGACGGACCCACGATTGATGCGAACGGCTTTCCGACCGGTGGCAATGCGATGGTTGTGTTGAACTCTGAGCTGCGGGTTCCTCTCACCGGTCCTCTCCAGGTTGTTGGCTTTCTTGACGCGGGAAACGTCTTCGACCGGGTCAGCAATATGAGGTTAGCCCGGGTGCGCGGTGCGGCCGGCTTTGGGGTGAGATATCGTTCGCCAATTGGGCCCATCCGGGTCGATCTCGGATTCAAACTCGACCGCCAGGAGTTTGCCGGCGAGCGGGAGCGACTCACAGCACTGCATCTCAGTATCGGACAAGCGTTCTAGTGGCAGTCGGCGAGAAATCCTCCTCAATGATGCACATGCTGTGACGACTTGGCTGCGGACACTCGCGGTGCTCGGGGTGATTGGGCTGTTATTGCCGATTCACGGCTACGGGCGATCCAGTCGGCAAATCCAGCTCGTGGACCGGATTCTGGCGGTGGTCGAGGGGCAGGTCATCCTTCTCACCGATGTGCAGGCGTTCCTGTATCTCGGGCTGCTGCCACGGCCTGAGGAGCCTGATCCGATTCCCGAAGCCCTTACGGCGCTCATCGAGCGACGACTTGTGCTCGAGGAAGCCGCTCGGTTTCCAGTGGATGCTCCCCCGGCCAGCGCGGTCATGTCGCGTATGACCCAGTTGGTCGACGGGGTGGGTGGCGACGAGACGGCGACTCAGGTGTTGGCGGAGGTCGGATACACGGTCGACGATCTTCGCCAGGTAGTCCTGGACGATCTTCGGGTCGAACGATACCTGGTCCGCCGGTTTCCGGTGGGAGAGTCGGCGAGTGAGGCGCAGTATCAGGTCCGCCAGCGGCTGATTGACAACTGGGTGTCGTCCCTGCTGGTGCGGGCGAGAGTCATGCGCGTGTCGCGCTGACCGAGTTTACCGGTAAGCGGTACCCACTCGCGTCAAGAGCCGGCATACGCAATGACGACCTCGGTCAGGTTGAAGACGCCGTGGCACACGACTGGCGCCACGATACTTCTGCGCGTCAAATAGAGTCCGCCCCAGGCCGCACCAAGCATGCCGGTCACGATCGCGGCATCTCGACCTTGCACGAGGTGCCCCAGACCGAAAGCGATGCTGAAGATGACGAGTCCGGTCATCGCCCCCCCGAGATGACGCTCGAAACGATGCAGCACGAAGGCGCGCTGTACCTCCTCCCGCAGGCCGCCCGCGATGACCGCGACGAGCGCAAAGAGAAGTGTGGACTGCGGAGAGCTGAGGAGGGACTCCAGAGGATTTTCTGCGACGTTGTGCAGATCGGGAGCCAGTCGCGTTATGGCGGCGAAGGTGACCGCGACGAGCAAAAGGGTGCCGGGGACCAGGACCAAACCGAGCAGTGCTTCCGCCCCAATCGGGCGGTTCCCCAGCAGAATCGGAGCGGGTCGTTCCCCATGGGCCCGCAGCAACATCCAGACGAGTGACAGGACAATTACGGCGTCAAGAAGCGAGAGCAGGACAACGTAGGAGAGCACGAGGCTACCCTCTTCATCCATCGGTTGTGCGCCTAGAGCCCCCAAGATCACGACGAGCGCGAGCTGTGTTGGAAAGCCGGAGCACAGGACGACCTCGGCGGCGGCCGTGAGTTTGGAGCCGGTCTCCGTCTTTCCCGCTTCTCCCTGGCCCGTTTGACTCGCTGACTTGTCGGAGCCGGCGTCCTCGGCAACCCAGGATGGCGGCAGAGGTGATTCCGGGTGCTCCTCGGACATGCGCGCGACTCTATCACACGGAGAATGGGGCTAATGTATTGGTGGAATGCTACATCTTGTGATTGACCTAAAACGAACACACAACATCTTGTGCTCATTGCTTGACAAAGTGCGTATCTGGTTCCATAGTAGGCCGTCTGGCAGGCGTGGCGGATCGAGTGAAGCCGGGCGGCCCAGACGACGGTCCCGCGGTGCACCGAAGACTGACACTCCCAACACCAGAGGCGAAGGTGCGGAGTTGGCTCCGTGCTGGAAGGAGTTGCTAGATGCCGAGAGGCGCTGTTCACGAAAACAAGGCCGTCACCCCACAGGTTGAACTCACGACGCCGGTTGGCAACCAGCCCGGGTTGGAGTTCCCCCGTTATTTCTCGAGTGTGGACACGGATCCGTTCGACGAGATCGAGTGGGAATCAAGGGTTGCCCTGATCGGGAGCGACCAGGGTGAGGTGGTCTTTGAACAGCGTGATGTTGAGATCCCCTCGTTTTGGTCGCAACAGGCGACCAATATCGTCGTCTCGAAGTACTTCCGCGGCCAGGTGGGGTCGCCGACACGTGAGCGCAGCGTCAAACAGCTCATCGGGCGTGTCGTGGACACCATCACCGAATGGGCCCGGTCGCAGAGTTACTTTGCGAGCGAGGACGACCTGCAGTCGTTCAGCGACGATCTCAAGCACTTGCTTGTGTTTCAGAAGGCGGCGTTCAATAGCCCGGTTTGGTTCAATTGTGGGTTCGAGGAGGCTCCGCAGTGCTCCGCGTGCTTCATCAATTCGGTTGAAGACACGATGGAGTCGATTCTGACGTTGGCGAAGACCGAGGGGATGTTGTTCAAGTTCGGCTCCGGCACCGGTACGAACCTTTCTTCGATCCGATCGTCACGCGAGTTCTTGGGCGGCGGAGGGACGGCCTCCGGTCCGGTGTCGTTCATGAAGGGATACGACGCGTTTGCCGGGGTTATCAAGTCCGGGGGCAAGACACGTCGAGCGGCAAAGATGGTGGTCCTCAATGTGGATCATCCGGATGTCGTTGACTTCATCAACTGCAAAGTGGAAGAGGAACGCAAGGCGTGGGCGCTCATCGACGCCGGCTACGACGGGTCGTTTACCGGGACCGCTTACTCGTCAGTCTTCTTTCAGAACTCGAACAACAGCGTCCGGGTCTCGGATGATTTCATGCGGTCGGTCGTCGACGACGGTGCGTGGGAAACGCGGGCGGTCACCGATGGGCGTGTCATGGATACCTATCGGGCCGGAGAGCTCATGCGGCGGATCGCCGATGGGACCCATGTCTGCGGCGACCCGGGGATGCAGTTCGATACGACGATCAACGACTGGCATACCTGTCCGAACACGGCCCGAATCCGCGCCTCGAATCCCTGCTCGGAGTATATGTTTTTGGATGACTCGGCCTGCAATCTCGCGTCGCTCAATCTGATGAGATTTATCGACGACGGTCCTGAGGGGCAGTTCGACGCGAAGGGGTTCGCGGCCGCGGTCCGGACATTGATCACGGCACAAGAGATTATCGTCAGTAATGCGAGCTACCCCACTGAGGCTATCGGGCGCAACAGTCGCGACTATCGTCCGCTCGGGCTAGGTTACGCTAATCTCGGTGCGCTGCTGATGTCTCGGGGCATCCCGTATGATAGTGACGAAGGCCGGGATTGGGCGGGGGCACTGACCGCGCTGATGACCGGCGAAGCGTATGCGCAGTCGTCTCGGATCGCCCGTGACCACGGCGGGCCGTTCGCAGGTTTTGCGTCCAATCGGATCCCTTTTGTTGTTATCATGCGAAAACCTCGGGGGGCTTTGATGGGGATCCACCCCGCGCGTGTACCTGATGCATTGCTCACCGCGGCCACCACCTCTTGGGATAATGCGGTCACACTTGGCGAGGCCC
>JAYZGM010000084.1:0-5997 GCA_036336225.1 Acidobacteriota bacterium
CGTTCATCACCGACTTCATCCAACAGCTTCCGGATGAAGGCGCGCTGGGCAGCCAACGCACCGAAGCCTGGGTGTTCTATGACGACACCAGCGTCTACATCTCGGCTCGTTGCTATGACGACGCGCCCCCTAGCGAGTGGATCGCGAATGAGATGCGGCGCGACGTGATGCCGCTCCGCCAGAACGATTCGTTCTCGGTCATGCTGGACACCTTCTACGACCGTCGCAACGGTCTCGCGTTCCTGGTCACGCCCATCGGTGGCTTCTCCGATTTCGCTATTTCCGACGAAGGAGGGCGGGTCAACATCGACTGGAACACCATTTGGGACTCGCGCACGGGTCGGTTCGACGGCGGCTGGACGGTCGAGATCCGGATCCCGTTCAAATCGCTCCGCTACCGTCCGGTCGCCGACCAGGTCTGGGGGCTACAGCTTCGTCGCATCATCCGGCGGCGGACCGAGGCGTCCTACCTCACGGCGCTTCCCATATCGGCCGCCCGCGGCAACAGCGTCATCGCGGGCCTCTGGCGTGTCTCTGCCGCCGGTTCGCTGATGGGGGTCGAGCTTCCAGAGCAGAATCGTCATGTCGAGATCAAGCCGTACGGCATCGGCGGAGTCACGACGGATTTGGATGCCTCGCCGGCTCGTCGAGATGACCTCGCCGGTGACGTGGGGCTCGACCTCAAGTACGGCATCACCCAGAACCTGACCGCCGACTTCACCCTGAACACCGATTTCGCGCAGGTCGAGGTGGATGAGCGGCAGCTCGACTTGACCCGCTTCAGTCTCTTCTTTCCCGAAAAACGCGAGTTCTTTCTCGAAGCCCGGGGGAATTTTGACTTCGCCCGCGGAAGCACCGTCAACGGGGTCGGGGCGCCGACGATGTTCTTCAGCCGGCGTATCGGCCTGCAGGGCGGCTCGATGGTGCCAATTCTGGCGGGAGGGCGGGTCACTGGGAAGGTGGGCGCTTTCGACGTCGGGGCGCTCAACATCCAGACCGATGACGAGGCGGTGTCCGGGGCCGAAAGCACCAACTTCAGTGTGCTGCGGATCAAACGGGACATCCTGCGACGTAGCACCATCGGCGGGATCGTCACGAATCGGTCCGAGTCGCTGGTCGGCGACGGCTCCAGTCAGGTTTTTGGCGTGGACGGTCGTTTCGCGTTTCTCGACGACGTGAACCTGGTGGGGTATCTGGCTCGGGCGAACGTGCCGGGACGGCGCGGCCGCGACGCGAGTTACCTGGGCCAGTTCGCCTACACGGGTGACCGATACGGGCTGGACGTGGGCCACCTGGTGGTCGAGGACAACTTCATTCCCGAGGCGGGCTTCGTGCGGCGGGGCAACATCCGCCAGTCGTCGCTCTCCGCCCGTTTCAGCCCCCGCCCGCGCGGCATCGATTGGATCCGGCGCGTCAGTCTGGCGGGCGGATTCAGACACATCGAAGCGGCCGACATAGGGCAGCTCGAGACGCGGGTGCGCGAGGCCGAACTTGAGATCCAACTCGAGAACAGTGACGCAGTGTCGGTCGAGGTGTCCGATCGCGACGAGGTGCTCGCCCGGCCCTTCCGGATCACACCGGAGGTCACGATCCCGGTGGGCACATATGGCTTCCGCGACATCGAAGGGACCTACGCTTTCGGTCAACAGCGGCCTGTATCCGGGTCGGTCTCGATCGCGACCGGCCAGTTCTGGAGTGGCGACGCGACCTCGCTCGAGGTCCGTCGCGGCCGGTTAGAGATAACTCCGCAGCTGTCGGTCGAGCCAAGTGTGTCGGTGAACTGGATCAATCTGCCAGAGGGCAGTTTCACCGCCACGCTTGCGCTCACCCGCATGACTTACACGGTGTCGCCCCGGATGTTCTTCAGCGGTTTGCTGCAGTACAGCTCGAGCGGCGACACGTTCAGTACGAACTTCCGGTTGCGCTGGGAGTACTCGCCGGGCAGCGAGCTGTTCGTGGTGTACACGGAGGACCGCGACACCGATCCCTTCCTTCCTGATCGTGGGACCGAGCTCCGCAATCGCGGCTTCGTCGTGAAGACAACCCGTCTGTTTCGCTTCTAGAGCAGGTTCTCGCATCGAGAGCCCGCTGCGCGGCGTGGGGTCTTGGGGTGACTACCTGACTCTGTAGGAGCCCACAGGAAGGTCTCGACTTGTTCGTTCGTGGCGATCAGGGGTCGACACCCCTGGGTGTCGGAGAAGCTAGATTGTGAGGGGGGGGCAGTATTGGGGCGGGGCGCCGCCCAGCGCGCGGAGGAAGTTCCGGCGGCTGCTTGTCGTCGTAACGGGCAAACCCTATCAGGCTGGGCGGGCTTGCACCTCCTTGGTCTCTACGATAGTTTTGCAGTCGATTCACTTGGACCCGGACGCCCTTGCAGACAGGAAGGTTCACGATGATCTCTGCGCGTCGTTTCGTTCTCGTCGCCGCCGCATCGTTGTTGGCCGCCGCCACCACCGTCGAGGCGCAACCGGTAAACGATCTGCCCAACCCTTACACGACCCATCAGGGCTTCTACGAGCTGCCGGAGGGTCGAACCTGGGGAGCCACGAGCGCGGTAGACATCGACCCTGACGGCACCTCCATCTGGGTAGGTGAACGGTGCGGTCAGAACAGCTGTGCGGGTTCGGATCTCGACCCAATGCTGAAGTTCGATGCCGAAGGCGACCTGGTGACCAGTTTTGGCGCCGGCATGCTGCTCTTCCCTCACGGGATCCATGTCGACCGCGATGGCAACGTCTGGATCACGGATGCGCGCGGGCCGCGCGATGACGTTCCGGAAACCGCCGGTCTCGGTCACCGGGTGATCAAGTTCAGCCCCACCGGGGAGGTCCTGCTGGTGCTGGGCGAGGCGGGGGTCGCAGGTGACGGCACCGACCATCGGCTGAACGAGCCGTGTGACGTGGTGACCGCCCCCGACGGGTCGATCTTCGTCGCCGACGGGCACAGCGGTCAGGGTCGAAACGCCGGGCCCGAGACCGTCGCCCGCATCGTGAAGTACGACGCGGCGGGGAACTCCCTCAGGCACTGGGGCGGGCTCGGAACCGACCCGGGACAGTTCCGGACACCGCATGGCCTCGCCTTCGACTCGCGAGGACGGCTTTTCGTGGCCGACCGTGGCAACGTGCGGATCCAGATCTTCGACCAGGAGGGCAACTTCCAGGAGGAATGGCCCCAGTTCAGCCGTCTAAGCGGTATTTACATCACAGCAGGCGACATCCTCTACGGTACCGACTCGGAGTCCAACGACCGCTCCAATCCTGGTTGGCGCCGTGGGATCCGGATCGGGAGCGCCGCGACTGGCGAGGTGACCTACTTTATCCCCGACCCGGTTGGAGAAGGCGGGACGAGCGCGGCCGAAGGGGTGGCGGTCGACGCCAACGGCAACATCTTCGGAGCCGAGGTCGGTCCCCGGCAGCTCGTGCGCTACACGCGGTGATTCCCAAAGATCGCTCGCCCTGGACGCGTCGGGTCGCCGTTGGCGTCTGTCTGGTTGCGTTGCCGCTGACCACGATCGCGGCCAACGACTGGCCACAGTGGCGAGGCCCAACGCGTCACGGGACCTGGACCGAGTCCGGCATCCTCGAACGCTTTCCCGACGCGGGTTTGACGACTTCCTGGCGAACGCCTGTGCGAGGTGGGTTCGCCGGCCCGGTCGTCGCCGACGGTCGGGTCTTCGTCCTCGACTACCAGGAGACTCCGGGCAGCCGGACGATGGACGGCATGGAGCGGCTCCTGGCCCTTGATGAGGAAACAGGTCGCGTCCTGTGGGCCAGCGAGTGGCCCGCCACCTATCGCAATCTACATCCCACGTTCGCGACCGGACCGCGGGCGACTCCGAGCGTCGATGGTGACCAGATCTTCGTCGTTGGCGCCGCCGGTATGATCCTAGCGCTCGATACCGCCACCGGAGATCCGCTCTGGCAGGTGGACACCACCACCGAGTACGGCATCACCGTCCCGGTGTATGGCGTGAGTGGCGCGCCACTAGTCGACGGGTCGATGGTCATCGTCCTGATGGGCGCCGAGCCGGATGCGCTCGTCGTGGCATTCGACAAGGCCACCGGCGAAGAGGTCTGGCGCGCCCTGCCCACGGTCTCCGAGACGGGGTATGCAGCACCCGTCATCTACGAGGCAGGCGGGATGCGTCAGTTGATCGTCTGGCATCCGCGTGGCGTGAGCTCACTCGACCCACAGACGGGCGAGCTCCACTGGCAGCACGACTGGGAGATCTCGAACGCGCTCACCGTGGCGAGTCCGGTGTCCGCGGGGCCCTATCTGGTCTTGACCCACTTTCGGCTGGGGTCGCTGATGCTCAGACTCGACCAGGACCGGCCTGGGGCAAGCGAGCTCTGGCGTGGCACCAGCCGCAGCGAGCTCCCGGGCGAGACAGAGGGTCTGCACGCGCTCATCACGACGCCCGTGATCATTGGCGACTACCTCTACGGCGTCGGAAGCTACGGCGAGCTCCGCTGCCTCGACGCCCGTACCGGGGAACGTGTGTGGGAAACTGCCGCGGCCGTCGTGCAGGAACGCTGGGGCACTGCGATGCTCGTGGCGCATCCGCCGACCGGCCGGGTGTTCATCTACAACGAGATGGGCGAGCTGATCCTGGCCGAGCTATCGCCCGATGGCTACACCGAGATCGACCGGGTATCACTGATCACGCCCACCACCCGGACCCGCGGCGGCGCCAGCGGGCGGTGGGGAGATCGTCCGGTGGCGTGGGCGCACCCAGCCTTCGCCAACCGGCATGTCATCGTGCGCAACGACGAAGAGATCGTGCGCTTGTCGTTAGCGGCGGCCGACTATTAGCTCGGTTAGGTACGGCCCCCGTATCTCCAGAGCGAGCGCCTGCCGTCCGAGCCACAGCTAGACTCACCCAACACACCACCGGGCACTCGCCAAACCGTTTGAGAGCCCCAGTCGTCCGCGGTGGAGCGGGCAGACACTCCAAGAACAAGCTGTGGCGACAGACCCCTACCAGCTGGTAGACCGCTTACAGCGTGTCGTCTGATCCTTCTCCGAATGTCTCGCGCAGCGCACGGTCACGCCTTGCCGTCGGCGGCTGCACGGAGGCCCCGATGGCACGGTAGACAACTGCAGCTCACTGGCAGGGTCTAGTGTCTTACCTCTAACTCTTGCTGCTATTCGAAGTTGAGGAACACTCACTTAAGTGGCTCGCCAAGGCTAGTGACTCTTCGTCGACTCAATCAAGTAGTACCAGTTAAAGACAGGCCACTTCACCGCCGACATCAAACGATCGAAGCCGATCAGATACCTCCAGATACTTCTTCCTGGCAAACCAAGCAAGCAAACCGGGGCCATCAGGCCTGAAACACTCCTGACCTTGTTTTCGTTACCTCCAATCATCTGTAGAACTTCGGAAGCAGGCCGATGATCAAAAGGACTTGTCTCCGTGTTCATGCCCAAAAAGACAGATACACCCAAGACAATCTTTCGATATATCGAATCGATATTTCCCTCGAATATGACTAGCTTGCCACCTGGTTTCAATACGCGCATACATTCATTGAGCACCTGATCTGGATAAGGCAAATGATGAATAACGCCTCTCAATACGATGCCATCAAATTTTGCATCTGCGAAAGGCAAACGTTCGCCTTCCGATACGGATAAGGATCCAGGCGCTTTCATTAAACCTCTTTGGGCTACGACCAGCGACTTGTGGCTTGAATCGACGCCGCAGACACACTCAAAGTGTTTCTCTAGATAGACTGTCAGTTCCCCTATCCCACAGCCAACCTCCAAGATCATCGAACAGTTGGGCAGGCAATCTACGATCTGCCCGAAATGAAAGTTGTAGAGCTCTGTCCGAGAGCCTTCTACGCTCACGCACGCCTGCATGCGCTCTGCGTAAGCGTCACTCTCAGCGCGCTCTTTAGCCTTCAGTCGGTTAATCCGCCGCTCGCTTTTCATTGGTGTGTCTACTCTTGACTACGAACGGTCCCATCACGAGCACGTCCAAATGCCCTAACC
>JAYZGM010000085.1:0-5380 GCA_036336225.1 Acidobacteriota bacterium
ACGCGTCGTCGTATGCATCATCCTGGACCGCCGCAATCGACATGAAGCCAGTCGAGGGCGACCTGTACGAGTTCGCCTGCCACGAAGGCAACTATGGCATGACCGGCATCTTGGCTGGCGCGCGCGCGGACGAAGCGGCCGCGACCGCGTCCCACTGAGTCGCCCGAGGAATTACCAAAATTGGATCCTGAGGTTGCAACCGGTGGTATAGTGACGGCGTTTTAGTGTTTCGTCGGAGTCGACCGCCAAGGAGACCTTCATGAAGCGCACTCTCGTTGCCGTTCTCGTATTCGGCGTAATCGGCGCCGCACCAAGCTACGCCGAAAACGAAGCCGATTCGACCTATTACAAGGACGTTCTCCCGATCATCCAAGAGAACTGCCAGAGCTGCCACCGGCCCTCCGGACAGAACATTAGCGGGCTGATTGCCCCGATGGCATTCATGAGCTATGAAGAGACCCGACCCTGGGCCCGCTCGATCGCCCACAAGGTCGAGACTCGCGAAATGCCACCGTGGTTCGCGGACACGCCCAAGGGCGTGTTCTCAAACGAGCGCGGCTTGACCGACGTCGAAATTGAGACGATTCAGAACTGGGTTTCGGCCGGTGCACCCGCTGGGAGCCGGGCCGACGCGCCACCCGCAAAGGTGTTTGCCGAGCAGATCAACGACGGATGGACCCTTGGCTCGCCGGACTTCGTCATTCAGCTCTCCGAACCCCACGTTGTCAAAGACGACATTAACGACATCAACATAATCTTCTACGAGCAGATCGATGAAGACCTGATGCCAGAGGATACATGGGTCAAAGGGTGGGAGTTCCGGGTTGGCGACAACGGCTGGACCCATCACATGTGCTCGTCGGTGCTCTCTCCCAGCGCGGCGGCCGAGCTCGACGGCACGGCGGTCGAGAGCGAAGGTGAAGGAGCGGACAGCCCGGATTCGCGGTTACTGAGCTGTGTGGCTGAAGGCGGCGAGCCCGACATGCTACCGGAAGGTTTTGCGGTTCGGATCGAGAAGGGCTCAGCTGTCTCCTTCAATATGCACTTCAATAAGGAGCCAGGCGAAGGGACGGCCTTCACCAGCCAGCCTGAGATTGGATTCTGGGTCGAAAAGAACCCGGTCCAGCACGAGGTCATTAACGATACGCTCTATAACCGCGGTTTCGAGATTCCACCAAATCACGCGAACTACCGGGTCGGCTCGTCCCGACTGCTCGAAAAAGACACGCTGGTCCTCACCTACTGGCCACACGCGCACCTGCGAGCTACCGCCGCCCGCTACACCGCTATCTTCCCTGATGGGAACGAGGAAGTACTGCTGAACGTGCCAACCTACGATCAAGCGTGGCAGGTCACCTACAAGTACAAAGAACCCAAGTTCCTGCCGAAGGGCACACGTCTCGACGTCGACTTCTGGTATGACAACACACCGGAGCGCGCCGCGCGGAAGGGCTTCAACGCCGACCGGTTCGTCGGCTACGGTCCGCGAACCGAGGACGAGATGTCCCTCGGCTTCATCGGCTACGTGGAGATCGACGACACGAAAGCAATGGAGACCACCGACAACGACTAGACGCTCGATCGTCGAACGAGCGAATCACAGGTTGAGGGTGGGGTCGCGTATGACCCCGCCCTCTTTTTCTTTGGGACCCATGACACAACGAATTGCCATCATCGTCGGAGCCTTGGTTCTGTCTACCACCCCGTTGGCTGCCCAGCCCGTGCCTCCAAACGGAGAGACGAATGGTCTCCTGCACACCGAGCTCACGCTGAATCGTCAACTGGTGCGCGTCTCACTCCAGCCAGCTCTCTCGGCCGACGACGGCGTGGCACATCGGGAAGTGCTTGCCGGAGCGGCAGGCGCGGGGTTAGAAATCGGGACCCTTGAGGGTCATCGTGCGTTGCGGCTCGGGACAATCACCCCCATCATGGAGCCCCTGCCTCCGGCGTCGGATGAGAGTGACGAGACCGGAGACGAGGACGCCCCCCCCGCCACACCGACTTACGACCTTTCTCTCGTGCGAACCGTCGACGGCTGGGAGCTGGAGGCAACGGCCACGGACACCGGGCAGGAGCACCGCATCCCGCTGCGGCACCTCATGAGCGCTCGTTCTGTCCCGAATCTGTCCGCATCGCTGCATGCCACCGCGGCCGAAGCCGGCCGTCTCGACCTCCGCTGGGGTCGGCACAGATGGAGCACCGACTTCCGCCTCGAAGAGCTTCCGCCGGCCCCACGTCAGCCACGGGTGTCGGGTCGAGGTCGTCCAAGAGGTGACGACCGCGACCCAGAGGAGGTGCAACGGGCAACAGACATCTCACGCGGGTTCCTCCTCGGAGAACGCGACGAGAGTGCTCTCGTGCTGCCCGACGGCGCCCGAGTATCGCTGGCGTACTGGAAAGGTGTCGATGTCGAGGACGAAGACTATCCTCGACTCACGACGACCGCCGACGGCGACGTCGTAGAGCTCGTTCGAGCCTCAGTGCTCCGATTCAAGACCGACATCTCTCTTCGGTTTGCTGACGCAGAGGTCCCGACCGGTAACGTTGCGCCCGGCTACGCCGGCGCGTATGGAATCTGGTTAAAACGGGTCGGGGATGGCTGGCGGTTCGTATTTACTAATGAACCCGATTCCTGGGGAACACAATACGATCCGGAGTTTGACGCCGCCGAAATCGATGCCGACTATACGCGGAACGGGAACGCGTTTCGCCCTCTAGGGGCCACCCTCGTGCCCACGAACGCGGACCACGGACGGGTGGTCGTGCACTGGGGCGTACACGAGTGGGGCGCCGAGTTCACTGTCGTTCGCTGACCGGCCATGCGCCATCCGCGCGCACACGCGTGAGCTCGTGGCTAAAGACGCGCCAGCGGACAATATGGATGGGTCCCATAAGAGGGCCCACTCCCGCCCTCGCTCTCGGCCACTGGAGACGAACGCAACCGCGAGCCTTCTTGACCGGCGCCACATCCCGCGTAGAACGCCATTCAAGGTTCTGAGCACCGGCCGCCGCTGGAGTGGTTTACACAGGCGGATCCGGTGAACGGGAACCGCTACACGCTCGCAGGCAGTGTGGCCCCCCACACTGAGGACCAAAGCACCGACGAGACCTTCGTGGCTGACCCGGAGCCCTCGACGCACCGGTCACCAGCGTGACGGGCGCCCGTAAGTCTTATCGTCCTGGCTCCTCTGCCCGCGAGCCCGCCATCATATTCATCATTCCGTAGTTGCCCTCGTGGCAGGCGAATTCAAACATCGGTCCCTCGGCCCGGGCCCAGGGCAGCGCTCCACTCCACGGGGCTTCGAATGTCTCGAGGTCGGTCACCGTGAAATCGTAGTCGAGGATGTCTGGCCCGTTCCGACGGAACCGCTCGACGATATGCGTCCTCTCGCTCAGACTGCCACGCGAGAGCGAGTTCTCGGGCCGCGCCCAGCGCCGGACAAACGGTGTCCGGAGGTTGGTCGTTTCCACAACGAGCGTGTCGTCTTCCCATCGCCCACGCGAGCTGCCCGCGAACTGCGTGATCTGCGATGGAAGATGCGGCCGTCCATCGAGGGTGATGATGCGAAGATCGTGAATGTGCTCTTGGAAAATGATGACCATCTCGGGGGTCTGGAAGATGTGGTAGTTGTTGTTGTACCCAGTCGGAAACGTGGGAATCCCTCGATACCACAGACACCGCTCGCTCAGTCCCATCTCTTCTGGACCATTGGCGGGAACGACCCCGTTCTGGACATCGGCCAGACGACGGTTCTCAGCCGAGGTAAGGCGTGCCAATCCTCCAGGCGTCAGATCCGGCAGCCGGCCATTGGGGGGATCGGTGATGATAGACGTCTGCCTGGTCGGCAACACGCGCGTCCCCTGCTCCGTCCAGTAGCTGTTGTAGGCGCCGACGTTCCCGCCGGCCGGTAGCGGCGCGGTCCGCACCTCGCTCGGCGCGTTCTCCTGGGCAACCCGCCCTGCAGCCTGGCGTTCCAACGCGGCGACTTCCTCCGCGGTCATGATCGGCTTATCGGCGAGGCTCGCCGGGCGTTCGAGCGGCGTGATGGTGTTGTTATTCCATATGCCCTGGAAGTCAGGATCGCCCCATGGCGTCCGGAACCCCTGACCACCGTCCGTCACCTGACCGGACGCGGCGCCAGCCAGTACCAGACACGATATGACCAGCCCAGCGACCACTCCCACCAACCGGTGAGCTCCCTGTCTCATCTCCGCCTCCTCTGTCGTCCAGCGCGTCGAGCCGCACACGCTGGCGCCAGTATAGCCAGGGAAGGGCACCCGAACCAACGCTTGCGCCGACATGACGCCGTACCACCTCCCATTCCTCCGGGCAAAGTACATCCTCGCACCGACTCGCGTCCACGCCAGGGAAACAGGTTCGACGCGATGCTGAGTACCCCGGATGGACCGCGCTCGTCGCCCGTCGTCCCCGGGTCTTCATCCACAACGTCGAGTCGCCGACGAAGGAGTCACGGCCATTGCGCTGGACACCGACGAGGTCCCCTGGTGCAGGGACTATCCGACACCGTTCACGCCGAACACCCTCGTCCACCAGCATTCACGGGATCTGTGGCCACTCGGTCAACAGGACGCGACGACACGTGGCGCGACCGGCCACCCGCAACGCAACCACCATCAACGCGTGTGCAAAACACCGCAGGCGTCTCGCACTGGCGCGCGAGGCATGGCACCCCCAAGGAAACAATCGATGGGCCAACGTGACCTACGCGCGATTCGAGGCTGGTCCGGTTGGCGTGACGACATCGCATTACCCAACCGCAGACCGCGGGGCGTACACGGGTGCAACGCGCAAAGAGGTTCGGCGACGAAACAGGACAGCCGTCGCATCTACTGCATCCGGCTCGGGAGCCACAACGCGATATCGGGGAACCAGATCACCAACGCGATGACCACCAGCTCCCCGATGACGAAGGGCAGCACTCCCATGAAGATATCGCCCATCGGCACTTCCGGCGCCGTACGTCGCATGACAAAGACGTTCGCGCCGATGGGAGGAGTCACCAGCGCGAGCTCCGCCATCATGACGGCAAAGACGCCAAACCAGACCGGATCGATTCCAAGCTCGCCCACCACCGGCATCACAAACGGGATCGTCAGCACCAGCATCCCGAACACGTCGACCATGGCCCCCAGGACCAGATACAACAGCACCAGAAGTATCAGAAACGACACCCGGCCTAAATCCATCCCGACCAACAGCGCAACGAGATCTTCGGTAATGCCGGTGACCGCCAGAAACCGCGCCACCAGATAGCCCCCGACGATGATGGCGAAGATCATGGCGCTGACCAGTGCGGTCTCCTCCAACGCCTTACTCAGAGCGCTTCTCGTCAGCCGACGCCCGAGGGCGGCCGTCACC
>JAYZGM010000086.1:0-5992 GCA_036336225.1 Acidobacteriota bacterium
ATGGACAAGACCCCGACTTACATTGGACCGGCACCCTACAACTGCGTGGTGACGACCGAGGCTACCGAGTGGAAGTAGGGGCGCCCGAAGGAGTCGGGGTAACGCCATTTCGAGGGTAGGCCCACACGAGAAACGGCCCCAAACGAGCATTCACATCTCGTCTGGAGCCGTAAAGCGGCCAGGGACAAAACCCCGACTTACGTTGGGCCGGCACCCTGCAACTACGTGGTGACGACCGGGGCTCGCGATAAGGCGGGCCCCGGGGCGGCCGAGTGGAGGCAAGCCCCCCGCACGGCAGCCCCGGTTGAGTACTAGAACCGAGCGGTCACCGCAAGGCGGATGACCCGGCCTTCCAGCAGCTTGTCCGAGCGCTCAAACGCCGACAGCGACTGGAAACCGGCCCCCGTGCTGCCTGCGGCGTTCCGAGACCCTGTGTGCCAAATCTCGACCGCGTTGTTCAGCATGTTGAAGGCTTCGATCCGCGCGTCATAGCGCCAGTTGCCGATGTTGAACACCTTCTGGATATTCGCATCCAGCTGCGTCCAGTACGGCAGGAACTTCACGCTGTTCAGCGGCGTCATCGGGAACCAGAAGCTCGACGTGCTGGTGCCTATCGTCGCGATGCCATCCGGCACGAGGCGCGATCCGAGCACACACGGGGCGACGCAGTGCCCCGGCTGGCCGTAGAAGGTGTCCGAGTAGGTCCCGTAGGTCGCACTCGTCGACGTCCGAGAGGCCCGGAAGCCCTCCTGCAGTCCGCCCCAGTCGCCCGCGCCGCCAGGATACGCCTGGAGACTCGCGCCGACCTGGAGGTCGCCGAGACCCGGGAGCGAGAACGGCTGCGCACCCGATAGCTTGAACTCGTTCCGGAACGGCCGGGGATACGCCCCCTGGTCACAGAACCGCAGCTCATTCGGATTGTCGCCACGCATCAACACGTCGGCACAGTTGTTCACTTCGCCGCCGTATCGGCTGCCCGCCCCCTTGTTGTAGTTATAGAGGGTGTTGCGGCCGGTGTCCTCGATGGTCCACCCGCCGAACAGCGTGCCGCCACCAGGCAGACGCCCCTGCACACTCAACTCGAAGCCCTTGTAGACGTTCGTATACACCGGCATCGTCCCATCAACATTGTCGCTCGCGGTGCGAACGGACGGGTCAATCGCGAACGCCGTGAACGACCCCACCATCGGATACGGCCGCAGCACGTCGAAGTAGCGACCCGTGCCGGCAGCCGACGGGTCCGGGCTGCCATCGGCGAGCGCCCCGAAGTCCGATAAGCCATGGTTGAGGTTATCGGTCGACCACGTATTCGAGTACCAGCGACGGCGGAACTCACCGCTGAAGGAGAGGCCCGACATGACTTCCTGCTGCAGGCCGACCGTCCAAATCTGGTTGCTCTCCCGCGCGAAGTTGTTCACGTCGAACCGTCCTGGTGACCGGAACCCGAAGATATCCGAGCCCGGACCAATTTCCCAGTTCTGCGCGATGTCGTCGCTGTTGCCACCGTAGGGGTCCGACCCCGAGCAGGCCGTGCCGCCCGGGTTCAGGTGGCAGTCGAACCAGTCCCGCGTGTCGGTCCCTCGTGAGGCCACCGAGTAGCGCGCCGGCAGGTTTCCGCCCACGTCCCGGACATACTTATTGAACCCGAACTTCAGCGCCGTCCGCGCATCACCGAATAGGTCATACGCCATGCTGAATCGAGGCGAGAAGTCGGGTCCGAACGACGGCAGGGGACCAATATTGTTCCCGGCGGCGTCGAAGTTTGCGCCCGCGCGATACTCGAACGCGTTCACGAACCGCCCCAGCGGCTTCGGCGTCGCTGGCACCGATACGGCGGCGAAGTCGATCCGCGCCCCGTAGTTCAGGGTCAACCGGTCGATTGCCCACGAGTCCTGCGCATAGACACCACCGTTGTAGTCAAGTATGTGCTCAGAGAACGACGGGTGGTTGTAGACCCCCACCGAGTCGGGCGTACCGATCGTGCCGCACGGTAGCCCTGCGCCGACGTTCGCCGCCGCCGCATAGTGATTACAGTTGGTGTCGATGAAGCCCAGGCTCCTCCCCGTGATGCTGGGCTCTTCTCTGTAATTCTGCTGGAGGTCACCGTTGCCCGAGTACGAGAACCGATTCTGGCCGTTGGTGATGTTCATCCCCACTTTGATGCTGTGGGAACCCGTGACGTAGGACAACGCACCCTGATACGCCCAGCGGTGCGAGTAGTTGTTCTCCTGAAAGTTCTTCGCCGTGTACCGGAAGTCGAGCCAACTGTCGTTCCGGTGCACGGTGCTGTAGAAGGGATCGCTCAACTGGCTCAAAGCGGCGGGGGAGCCCACCGCCGGAAAGCAGGGCGTCGAAAAACACGTCGCCAGTGAGCTGTCGCCCGGACGCGGTTGCTCGATGGGTGTGGTACCAAAGATGTAGTAGCCCGGGTCCCAGTCCTCATAGGCCAGCGAGAATCCAAACTCCGCCAGCATCCGATTGCTCAGCGTCGACGTCCACTTCGCCGTCCCCGTGTCGTAGTGCGGCGAGGTCCATGAGGACGAGGCCGTCTCCAAGTCGGTACCAAATCCGTGCTGACTGAACCGGCGTGTCCGTACCGTGTCGAACATCACCGAGATCTTGTTCTGCGAGTTCGCCTGCCACGTCAGTCGCACGTTTGCGCTCGTGATGCTGTTCCGGTCGAGCGCCGGCGTGCCGTCCCGGTTGATGCTATTCGTCACCCCCGCGTCGATGACATTGCGGCGTGCAGTCGAGAAGAACCACAGCTTGTCCCGGACCAGCGGGCCACCCATCGACCCATTGAGGTCGTAGATAACGTCAATCTTCGGCACCGAGACGACCCCGAGGTCCTGTAGCCGCTGGTTCAGGTTGTCCGCCTGGAGCGCGGAGGGCGTCCCTCCCGCGAAGAACGACCCGCTGAACTGGTTTCCGCCTTCGTTCGGGATCATATTGATCCGCAACCCGCCACTCTGCGTCTCCGCCGTCACACCTGTCGTGGTATACGACGTCTCCGCACTGATCATCGGGTTCAAATAGGCCTGATAGCGCCCATCCGAGATCATCGTGTTGATCATCATCCCGTCGATCTCAATCGTGGTGTGCGCCGCATCCAACCCGCGACCCATCATCTCGGACTGCTGCGCGCCCGCCGTGCCGCCCATGTCCGGCTTGTGCACCTTGACGCCCGGAATCAGCAACGCATACGACCACGTGCTGCGCCCGGTCGGGATCGCTTCCTGCGTCTCCCGCGTCATGACTTCGATGCGTTGCACCTGCTGCACGTCGACCACCGGCGTCTCACCCGACACCGTGATGGTCTCTTCCACTGACCCAACCGACAGCGCCACGTCGATGAGCATCTGGACGTCCGCGCCAAGGATCAGCTCGTCACGCACCTGCGTGCCAAACCCAGGCAGCGTAAAGGTCATCGAGTACTCACCGGGTCGGAGGTCGATAATGTTGTAACCGCCCGTACCGTCGGTCACCGCCAAACGGGACCCTTCAATCAAGACCGGACTCGAGGCCTCGACCGTCACGCCGGGGAGCACGCCCCCGGTGTCGTCCGTGACCGAGCCGTTAATCTGACTCTGCGCCACGGCGGCGGCGGGCACCAGCAGCACTATCGCTGCGGCAACCGCGAGAAAACGACCTAACCCCATACGTCCACCTCCTGGTGAAGTACATCCTCTTTTTTTAGGACTACACAAACATTTAGTGACTACGCAAACGACAACCTGCAACACGCGCTAGTTCCGCCGACTGCCGAGCTTGACCACTACACCCGCTGAAAATGTAAGGTCCTTGAAATCTTCCCCGCCCACTTGCACCAGCGACGACTGCGACCCTGGGTCCGACTGGTCCGGTTCCGGGAACATCGTCAACCGATAGTCCACCTGCAGTCGAAATCCTACGTTGCCCGAACCTATGTCCACGCCGCCACCGGGCTGAATCGCCAGATTCGTCGAGGTGTGCGCGAAGAACCCAATCTTTCGCAACGACCGCGTAATGCCCCCCATGATGTGGAAGAACCCCCGCGCCCCGCCCCCACCAAAGGTGAACCGGGGCCCGCCGACGGCGCCGACCGTCTGAATGTGCACTGAGCACTCGGTCAGCACTGGCGAGCAGTACTCATCCTCCGGACGGTTGAACGAGAAAGACTGGAAATCCTCGGTCGCCAGCGGCGAGACCACCGGTTGGTCGCCCCCCCCGGAAAACACCGAGCTCGCCTCGATATTCCGTTTGTAGTGCCCGTTGACATCGACAGCAATGGAGATGCCCTCGTTTATCTGCACGGCCGAGTCAAAGAACCAGCCGCCCGGCAGACTGGACGCGTTGGCCGCCAGTTGATCGTTCGATAGGAACGAATACCCGATCGCCAGGTCCCCACCTGTCTGCGCCGTTGCCGGCTGGGGGATGCAGACGGTCAACGCCACGAGAACGCACCCAAGAGCAAGACGCTTACGCATCGTCACGAACCTCCTCCGGAACAATATCCACCGTCTGCCGAGTCAAAACGGATGACCCGTCTCGACCATGCCACTCCAAGCGCAACGCGCCGGTTGTAGCCTCCATTATAAGCAATCACCGTACCGGCAACAAGAACTTATATAAGTCATTCATTTAAAATACCTTCAATATTTAGAACTCTAGGACCAGCTTGTAAATCCAACTGCGCGGGAACCGATCCAAAAACATGTTTTTAATGCATGGTTCAGGGTTCGGCTGGTCCATTCCGGCGTGAGCCGTCAGTGAAGCTGGGACCCAACGTTTGCTAAACTGTGGTGGGGGTTGGATGTGAGCATGACGGAGGTCGCGACACCGCGCAGCCACGGCGTGACGGGAAAGCACACCAACGGTGAGCCTCGGCGGCGTCATAGGTCCAGGCGGGTGGTCCCGCTGGTCACGTGGACCCACCTGGTCACGATCCTGTTGTTCGTATCGGCACTGGGGTTCGTTCTCACCAGAACGGCCATCGCCGCGAGCGAGTCTCAGCAAGAGACGGCTTCATCGGTCGAGACGATCACGTTTTCACGCCATGTCGCACCCGTGCTCTTCTCACACTGCGTGATTTGCCACCGACCGGGCGCCGTCGCACCGTTCAGTCTCCTGACCTACCAGGACGCACGCCCCTGGGCTCGAGCCATCAAACAGACCACACAAACTCGGACGATGCCGCCGTGGAAACCGGTTCCAGGGAAAGGCGGACCGTTCGTGGGCGAACGACGGCTGAGCGCCGCGGAGATAGCCCTCGTCGCAAAGTGGGTCGACGGCGGAGCGCCCGAGGGCGATCCGACGAAACTGCCATCGTCACCAGAACTACCCACGGGGTGGCAACTCGGCGAACCGGATCTGGTGGTGGGGATGCCGGCACCCTACACGCTCCGCGCTGGGGCCAGCGACCAGCTTCGAAAGTTTGCGCTACCCATCCCCACATCGAGTGTGCGGTTCATCCGCGGGGTGGAGTTTCAGCCCGGTAATTCCCAGGTCGTCCATCACGCGAACATGAAGATCGACCCGTCCTCGGCATCCAGAGAGCTGGACGAGCAAGACCCCGAACCGGGCTACGAAGGCGTCACCCCATTCGACGCCCAGTTTCCCTTCGGCTATTTCCTCGGTTGGACACCGGGACAGGTGCGTCCCTTGGCGGCGGACGGAATGGCCTGGCAGTTGAATCCTGGCTCTGACCTGTTGCTCGAGCTACATCTAACTCCCAACGATCAGCAACAAGAGGTAACGTCTCGCGTTGGTTTCTTTTTCGCCGACGCGCCGCCGACTCAGGTGCCGTTCACGATCAGACTCGGCAAGCAGAACCTCAACATCCCACCGGGCGCAACCGCCTACTCCAGTGTAGACCGATACGTACTGCCGGTGGACGTGGAGGTCCGTGGTATCCAGCCGCACGCGCATTACCTCGCAAAGGAAGCCACCGGACGTGCCATGCTGCCCGATGGCACGGTGACCCCGCTCATCACCATCACCGACTGGGATTTTC
>JAYZGM010000087.1:0-8771 GCA_036336225.1 Acidobacteriota bacterium
ATCTATCTCGTCGGACCTGAAGTGTTTCTGCCAGATCCGCACGACATCGATGGCCAGAAAAAACTCATCTGTGAGCGCTACGGCTTTTGCGGACGATTCACGCTGGACTCAGACCTTGAGCTGGACGGTGTGAGTCCAAGAGCGGCGGGGTTGCGGATCAGCGAGGCGAACGAGCAGCTAATGCGCGTGTGTGACCTCGTGATTGCCAACATCACGCCTTTTCGTGGCCTGAGCGCGGACGTAGGGACAGCCTATGAAATGGGGTTCATGCGTGCGTTGGGGAAGCCGGTGCTGGCATACACGAACAAGACAGGTTTGTCTGTGGAGCGAGTGCTGTCGCGGCGTCAGAGTGGACCGAAATGGGTCGACGACTGAGGCATGACGATCGAGAGCTTCGAGATGACGGACAATCTGATGCTCGAGGGGGCGGTGGCGTCCAGCTGCGCGCACATCCAGGTCCTCGATATTGCACCGGAACGTCTCTTTACCGATTTGACCGCGTTCGAGGCGTGCGTTCGATTGGCTCGGGAGGGCTCGTGTCCTGTACCCGTGAATTGCTGACCGATGACAGAGAACTACGGACACAGGACACTAGGACGTCAGGCACCGGCCACGTGTGTGGCGCACACGGAGCCGGTGCGTTCGTGACGCCCGTTGTCTACATGCCCGTGACGTGGGCGTGAAGGAACGAGCGAATAGTGGTGTAGATCTCCTGATTCTCGTCCACGCTGAATCCCCCATGGCCCCCACCGGCAATGGTGACGAGCTGGTTGGGCACGTCCGCCGCATCGAGCGCCTCATGAAGCCGAACACCGTGGTCATACGGCACGATGGAATCGGCGTCGCCGTGAATCGTGAGTACCGGGGGCAGACCTTGACGCACGTATGTGAGCGGTGACACCCGCGCGGCCACTTCGCCTCGGTCGCTTCGGCTGCCGAGCCAGGCCTCGGTGAAGTTGCCGGAAGTGCCTGGAGGGCCTTGCATGAGCCCGACGACATCGGTGATGCCATACCAGTTGATGATGGCCGCTACCTTGAGGTTGGTCATAGAGGTCGTTCCGGTGGACCAGGCGCGACGGCGGTCGCCCGGGCATTGCCGGTCGAGACCGGCGGAGGCGGGAAGCATCCCGGTCGTCAGTGAGAGATGCCCACCGGCGGAGTTTCCACTGACCACGATGCGATCCAGGTCGAAGTTGTATTGCTCGGCATTCCTGTAGATCCAGCGCAGGGCGCACCGACAGTCTTCGACCGCGGCCGGGGCATGGGCCGCATCGGCCATCCGATACTCGACGTTCACGACATTCCACCCCATTTCGAAGTAGGGCAGAAACGTCAGCGCCGAGCTCTCCTTGCTGCCGTTGGTCCATCCACCACCGTGGATATAGAGCAGCGTCGGGCTCGGCCCCGCGGCAGCCCGATTCTGATAGACGTCCAGCTTGAGGTCGACACCGCCCGCCCGCAGATACGTGACATTGGGCACGAGACGATAGCGACTCGAGACGTCTACAAACTTGCTGTCGGCATCCTGGGCCGACGCCCATCGTGGGCCAGCCAGGCCCGCGATCATGATCCCGGCCAGAGAAACCGTTCTTAGTATGTGTGTCCTGTTCATCATGTACATCCCTTCCATAACCGGCGGTCTGCCTTGTATCGAGACCAGTCCAGGGCTGCTCGGCGAAAAGCGCCCCAGTATACCTGCCGGGACAATATGGCTGAACCTGCGAAGGTAGGCGTCTGACCGAGCGATTCCTCTATCCGCAGCCCTTCGTTCCACTTGGCCATTCGTTCGGGACCGCGCGAATGAGCTGACCTTGAGCTGCCTGGCCCCCCAGCTCACGGCCAAATGCGAGATGGTGCCGTCTTCGGTTTCTCCTGAGCGCGCCGATACCATCGTGGTAAAACCGGCGGATCGGACCGTGTCGAAGGCGGCCCTGGCTCAGTCACGGTGCCGGCCTGATGGGGTTTGACCAAGAACGCGTGGCGCGCGCCGTCGTCAGCCGCCGCCGTCACGTGGTTGGCGTTTGTGACCAGATAGTCGTCTTCGATCACCTAATCCCGAGACTCTATTTCGCCGGTGAACCGGCGGAAGTTTTCTGTGTCGTCCTCGACCAACGGGTCCTCGATGGACACGATCGAGTGGCGGACGATCCAGTCGAGCAGAAGCTGACACAAGCCGTCGCTCGCGTCACAGAGACCGGTCCCGTCGGCGCCTCGACGCGCCAGATATCGGATGAGATCCCACCACAAGAGGCGCCATGGCCGGTGTGTCGTCGGTGTCGATTAGCCGCATGACACGCAAACCGCCAAGAATCATCGGTGTCCGTGTTTACCACGCGGGCCTTATGATAGCGGCACTCATGCGGGTGATTCTTCACTATACCGCGGGGCCGATGCTCGTGAACCGGCTCTTCAGCCTCAATCAGCACGGGCTTTCGGTCACCGTGTGCCCCGGTGGCGACCAGGCTGGTCTTCACGGGCTCCTGGCCGAGACCGAGGTGATTTGGCATGTGCTGGAGCCGGTGACGGAAGACGTGATCGCCGCGGCGCCTCATCTACGGCTTATCCAAAAGATCGGGGTTGGGGTCAATGCCATCGACTTGGACGCCGCCGCTCGTCGGAAAATCGCCGTGTGCAACATGCCAGGAACGAACACGCAAGCGGTGGCCGAGATGACGCTCTTGCTCATGCTGAGTTGTCTCCGGCGGGTCAGCCGGCTCGATACGGCCACCAGGGATGGACGAGGGTGGAGCTTGCCGGCGGCCGAGCAGGACGCCTACGGCGAGATCGCCGGGCGGACCGTGGGGTTGATCGGCTTCGGGGCCGTGCCCCGCCGATTGGCACCGGTGCTTCAAGCGCTTGGTGCCCGGGTGCTCTACTGGAGCCGGAGCGCGCCGTCGACCGCGGTGGGGGAGCCCAGGTCATTCTCAAATCTGTTGACCGAGAGCGACATCGTGTCGTTACATGTACCGCTGACCGACGAGACGACGCGGTTGATCGATTCTGTTGCGCTCGATCAGATGAAGCCGGGCGCCCTCCTTGTCAACACCGCGAGGGGGCCGCTGGTGGACGAGGGGGCGATGGTGGAGGCCCTGCGGTCGGGACATCTGCGGGCGGCTGGTCTCGATGTCTTCGAGCAAGAGCCGACCCCGGCCGACAACCCCGTGTTGAGGCTTCCGAACGTCGTGGTGAGCCCCCATGTTGCGTGGTTGACGGAAGAGACCATGGAGCGGAGCCTCGCGGTAGCCGTTGAGAACTGTCGTCGGCTTGGGGCAGGTGAAGAGCTACTCCACCAGGTGGTGTAGATGGGCGAGGTAGGACTGGAATCAAGATGTCTCAACAGATTCGTGCCGTTCGTTGTCATGGTTACGCCGCCCTCGACCCGGAGGGAAAACCGCTCTCCACCCCGGCGCCGCTTCGTGATGTGTTGACCCTCGACGAGGTCCCACGCCCAACCTGCGGGGCAGGACAGGTCCTCGTGGAGACCGCCTACGCCGGGGTGCAGTATCCCGACGCGTTGCAGGCGCAGGGGCTTTATCAGCACAAGCCGGATCTACCGTATGTGCCCGGCATGGACGTGTCCGGAACGGCGCTGGAGGTCGGGACCGACGTGCATCACATCCGGGTTGGGGATCGGATAATCGCCCAGATGCAGATCGGAGGGCTGGCGGAGGTGGTCGCAGTGTCGGGCCGGTCCGTGTGGCCGGTGCCGACGGGCGCCGAGTTGTCGAAGTGCGCCAATCTCGGGCGGAACTTCTTCCCGGCCTATCACTCGCTCAAGGTCCTTGGGGAGGTGGATTCGGGAAGCCTTGTCCTGATTGACGGCGCCTCGGGCGGTGTGGGGATGGCGGGGGTCGAGTTGGCCAAGGCCATGGGGGCCCGTGTGATCGCTGGTGTGAGTACTCCCGAGAAGCAAGGGCCTCCGACTGTGGCTGGGGCGGATCGCGTGCTCTGTTACGGCAAGGATCGGGGCAGCTATGGGAAGTTCAAGAACGACGTCCGTCAGGCCGCGACTGAATTGGGGCATCCGGCCGGGGTGGACGTCGTGTTGGACGTGGTCCAGGGGGAGCTATTCGAGGCAGCCCTGGTGTCTGCGATCCGACCCCTGGGACGAATCTGTCTCGTAGGATTCACGGCTGGCCAGAAACCGATCCGACCGGGGATCGTCCTGATCAAGGAAGCGGTGATCATCGGTAGTATCTGGGCGCGATGGGCGGCTGACCACCCAGACGAGCATCAGCGTGATGTGTCGGAGATTCTGGCGTTCCTGGCCAATGGGACCATCCAACCCCGGGTCGATCGCGTGTTTGCGTTTGAAGATTTTGTAGAAGCCTTCGAGCTGTTTGAGCAAAACCGCGGACGCGGAAACACGGTTGTCCGTGTCAAGGAGGCATGAGTCAACGCCTTGGAGGCGTACGGTCGAGATTGTCGAGGGCCTGCTTGGCAAGCGTGGCCACGTAGCCAATCGCCACGAGTGTCACCACGAGGCCCAGGACGAGTAGCAGCCATTCCACCGGCTGGCGGGTGCTACCACCTAAGGTCTCGACCCCGACATACCCTAGGTAGAGATAGGCTGCGGCGCCGGGCAAGGTGAACACGGCGCTCGCCGCCAAAAATGTGACGAACGGGACGCTTGTGACGCCAAACAGGTAGTTGCTGGCGCCATAGGGGAGGGCGGGGTTGAGTCTAACGAGTGCCACGATTCGCCATCCGCCCTGGCGCATCACCCGGTCCACAAGCTGGAAACGTGGATACCGTTTCATGAGGCCGAGGACCGCCCCGCGAGCCACATAACGCCCCAGGAGAAACGCCGCCGCATCAGCTACGCTGGTTGCGATGCCAACCACAACCAGTCCCCACCCAATGCCATAGACTGCGCCGGCCACGACAGTCAGGGCAGCGCCCGGGACAAAGAGCAACGCGAGGAATACGTAGGCGGCTCCAAAACCCACCATGCCGATGCGGCCGTTGGTGTCGGCCCACGATCTGATGGTATCGAGGAAAACGTCGAGGTTGAGGATACAGGCGACGAGTACTACGAGGGCGAGGGCACCAAGACTGACGAGGGTGAGACGGGTGCGTGATGTCACGCCGGCAACCTTATCCTCGTAGGGGCTCTGGCGCCGGTCGGCCGCGCCGGGCAGTTAGGGCGTACAAGGCGATGCCAGACGCGGTGGCGACGTTGAGGGAGTCGATGCCGGTGGCGATCGGAATCCGTACGCGGCGATCCGTCAGGGGCAGCGTCTCATCCCGCAGACCTGGCCCTTCTGCGCCGAAGAGGACGGCCACACGAGCGGGGGCGACTCTGGCGAAACTCTCGAGGTCCTCGGCGTCAGGATGAAGGGTCATCGCGACCGTGGTATAGCCAAGCTCCCGAAGACGGGTGAGCCCGTCCGGCCAGTCCGGCATCTCGCCATACGGGACGCGGAGGGTGGCGCCGAGGGAGGTCCGAATCGCCTTGCGATACAACGGGTCGCAACAGTGGGGCTCGAGCACCACGCAACCGGCTCCGAACGCCGCCGCGTTTCGAAAAATGCTGCCAAGATTGTCGGGATTCCCTACCTGCTCTAGACCGATGATGAGCGACGACCGGCCCAGCGCGGGAAGACCGGAATCGGTCGCCAGGGTCGGGCGTTCACCGATGGCGAGACAACCACGGTGTACGCGGAATCCGGTGGGCTCCTTCAAAAGCTGATGTGGGGCCACAAAGACCGGCACGGTCGCGACTCGGGCTGGATCAAGCAGGTCGTGCAGACTCTGATAGGCCGCCGCCGTGGCCAGGACGGACCGCGTGACCAAGGTCGGGTGCTGGAGCAGTTCGCGCACGACGAAACGACTCTCGGCGACGAAGAGCCCACGTTCACGGAGGAGCACGGGGTCCGGCACATCGCGGTAGTCGGCCAGACGTGTGTCCTCGGAGTTCTGAACAGATACGATTGGCATTAGGTATCAGGAGGGGAATGTCCTACTCGTCACTGTCACAAGCGATCGCGCCGTTTCTCGCCATGGAGGTGATGGAACGGGGCATGGAAATGAGCCGGTCGGGGATCGAGGTCCTGCAACTCGGGGTCGGCGAACCTGGTTTTCCTCCTCCTCCCGAAGTCACCGCGGCGGTCGGCACCGCCGTGGCGGCGGGTGACACGCACTATACCGATAGTCGAGGACTCCGCACCCTGCGTGAGGCCATTGCGGCTGACTGTGCCCGGCGTCGCGGCGTCGAGATCAGTCCGGACCAGATCATCGTCACCAATGGCACCTCGCCGGCGCTGCTCTTGGTTGCGCGACTGCTCCTCGACACCGGCGACGAGCTCATCATTCCCACGCCCCATTATCCGTGCTATCCGAATATGGCGACGGTGTGTGGCGGTCGACCGATCTTCGTGCCAACGTCTCCTGGCGATGGATACGCGATCGATGTCGACCGGGTTCGGGCCGCCATGACGACACGAACGAAGGGGATTCTCGTGGCCTCACCGGCCAATCCCACCGGGGCGGTGCAACCGCGCGAGGTGATGCGGGGGCTTGCCGAGCTTGGGGTGCCGCTCCTGTCTGACGAGGTGTATGACGGGTTGCTCTATGACGGCGTGAGCATCCACTCGCCGTTGGCGTTGACCGACAATTGCTTCGTCTTTGACGGCTTTTCGAAACGCTATGCGATGACCGGGTTTCGTTTGGGCTATGTGATTGCGCCCGAAGCAGCGATGCGGACACTTGTGTCGCTTCAGCAGAATCTGTTTATCTCGGCATCTCATTTTGTGCAGACCGTCGGGATCACCGCCCTCGAGCGCGGTGACTCGCATCGGCAGATGATGGTCGAGGAGTATGACCGCCGGCGTCGTGTGCTCCTGGCCGGGGTTCGGGAGCTGGGGCTGTCGGTGCCGACCACACCGACAGGTGCTTTCTATGTGCTCGCCGACGCGAGTCATCTTGGTCGCGATTCTCTGTCACTGGCGTTCGAGCTTCTTGACAAAGCGCACGTCGCGCTCGGTCCCGGCCGCGACTTTGGCGAAATCGCTGAGGGATTTCTCCGGTTCTCGTTCGCGGCGACATATGAGGACATCACACGGGCGATGAGCCAGCTGGGGACGTGGTTGGGACCCGCTCAGCCGTAACGTGACCATTCGGTGCCGATGCGTCCCGTCCCGCACCGCTGCCTCGAGTGGGATACGCGACCCGACGTTTGTCAGAAGGAAGGAGCAGCCATGCCCGCTCCTTGCATCTGCTGCGCCGACCGCGACTCTTGCTTCGGCTCGGTCGAGCGGGGTTCGAGCCCTCTCTCGCAAGCACACCGGTCATCGTCGGCGGGCACCAGGGTGCCTGTGGCGTCGTCTCCGCATCCATTGAACGGTCGTCCTGCCACGCATCCCGGACCGGTCTCGGAACCCGAGTGCCAGCGGAGACGCGGTGGCGTTGGCGATCTCTAGAGTTGAGCCTGAGTCGGCGCACGATGTGCCCAGGCGCGGGGCGTCGAAGCTCAGCTGTACGTCCGCGATTTCGTCATCGCCCAGAAAAGATGGGCGTGCGCTTAGCGAGGAAGGCGCGAATGCCTTCCTGGCCGTCCGGCCCGCCTGCTGCCTCGGCGATCGCCGACGACTCCAGCTCCATCTGACTCTCCAACGTCTCGTGGGCGCTCGAGAGCACTAACCGCTTCGCGGCGGCGTAGGCGCCGGTTGGGCCCTCTGCAAGCTGCCGCGCCAGATTCATGGCTTCGGTGTGTAGCTGCGTGTCATCGATTACGCGAGTGACCAGCCCCAGATTCCGTGCCTCGTCAGCGTGTAGAACAGGATTGAGCAACATCAGCTCGAGCGCTCGTCGTCGGCCCACGATACGTGGCAGAAAGTAGGTTGAGCTTCCATCGGGGACCAGTCCGGCCTTCGTGTAGGCCATGGTGAACTTGGAGGATCTCGCCGCCAGCACCAGATCACACGCACAGGTGAGCGAGAAGCCGGCGCCGGCCGCGGTGCCTTGCACGGCCGCGATCACGGGCACCCGCATACGCGCGAGTCGGGAGATGGCCCCATGCAAATCAACCGTCATCTGGCGGAGCACGCGACGGATGTCGGCACCGGCATCTGAGAACGCGGTGAGATCGCCGCCGGCACAAAACATCTTGCCCTCGGCATCGATGACGATCGCGCGGACCCCCGGGTCGAGTTCACAGGTGGTGGTGACCCGCAAGAGCTCACCAGCCAGCGTGGGGGTCATCGCGTTGGCGTGGTTCGGTCGCCGTAAGGTGATGCGGGCCACACCGTCCGCGATCTGAAGTCCGAGTGTCTCGAGGGTCATTTTCCGGCCACTTTCGTGTCTGAGATAAGAATACGTGCTGTCTACGCTACCCGGGGCCCCGATGACAGTCGTCGACAATCGGTATAGTACGGGAATCACAGATGTCCCGTGTTTGAGGCTTCAGATGCGGGGCGCTAGGTCGAGGCCTCGTCGACCCGGAGGATATTGACACGCTTTCGTTCGGTCGTTTGTGGCACGTTGCTGGGTCTGGTCATGCTTGGGGTTGGGAACTCGGCGCCGGCACCGGGTGTGTGAGCCTCCAAACAGGGCTTTGGGTCACGCTCCTCGACACGACTGCGTGCGCGACTCAGACGCGCGCACAGTCCAGCACGCGACGCCTGGTGACAGTCCACTACAATGACGAGTTAGAGAGTGCGGGTCGGTCGGATCCGACAGCGAAGCCCCACGCTGAGAGGTTTTTGGCTGATATTTTCGAGAGGAGTTCAGATGAACGGACGTGTGAAATACAGTATCGCCCTCGGCGTTGG
>JAYZGM010000088.1:0-9600 GCA_036336225.1 Acidobacteriota bacterium
AGTAGCGATAGTGCTCGGGTTTGTAGGGACCGTCCACCGGCACCCCGATGTAGTCGGCTTGGTCCTTAGACAAGCGCGTCAACTGCACGCCGAGGTGGTCCAAATGCAGCCGCGCCACCTTCTCGTCCAACCGTTTTGGCAGCATGTACACCTGCTTCACATACTCGCCCGTGTTCTGATGGAGTGCGATCTGTGCCAGAACTTGGTTGGTAAAAGACGCTGACATCACGAAGCTGGGATGGCCTGTGGCGCACCCCAGGTTCAAAAGACGCCCTTCGGCCAGCACCATCACGCTGTGCCCGTCGGGAAAGCGCCACTCGTCGTACTGTGGCTTGATGTTCACGTGCTCGATGCCCGGCACCCGCTTGAGACCGGCCATATCGATTTCGTTGTCGAAATGTCCAATATTGCCAACAATCGCCTTGTCCTTCATCCTGGCCATCTGTTGAGCAGAGATGATGTCCTTGTTGCCCGTCGTCGTGATGAACAGGTCGGCGCGGTCGAGCATCGCCTCGAGTGTGTTGACTTCATAACCTTCCATCGCCGCCTGCAACGCACAGATCGGGTCGATCTCGGTGACCACGACGCGACACCCCTGGCCTCGGAGCGCTTGGGCGCACCCCTTGCCCACCTCGCCGAAGCCACAGACCACGGCGACCTTGCCCCCCAACATGACGTCAGTGGCACGGGCCAGGCCGTCCGGCAACGAATGGCGACATCCGTAGACGTTGTCGAACTTACTTTTGGTGACGGAGTCGTTCACGTTTATAGCCGGAAACAACACCGTCCCCGCTTACATCAACACAAACAGCCCATGCACCCCAGTGGTCGTCTCCACGCGGACCCCGTGGATGTTGGGCGATAACAGCTGCCAGTGCTGCTTGTCGCGGACCTGAATGTTGCGGAGCAGATCGAGGATGACGCCCCACTCCTCCGGCTCGGTATCCGGGTTGAACCCCGGAACCTCGCCGATCTTTTCGAACTCGAAACCCTTATGAACCAGCAACGTGGCGTCACCCCCGTCGTCGACGACGAGCGACGGCCCGGTTCCGTCTGGCCACACGAGCGCCTCATTCGTGCACCACCAGTATTCGACGAGTGTCTCGCCTTTCCATGCAAAGACCGGTAGCCCTTTCGGGCTGTCCGGTGTTCCACCGGTCTCGGGGCGACCAACCACGACGGCGGCCGCCGCATGATCCTGAGTCGAAAAAATATTGCAGGAGACCCAGCGCACGTCGGCTCCCAAGTCCGCCAGCGTCTCAATGAGCACCGCAGTCTGCACGGTCATATGCAGACTGCCCATGATGCGAGCACCCTCGAGCGGAAAACGACCCGCATACTCTTCGCGTAAGGCCATCAATCCGGGCATCTCCTGCTCGGCCAGCCGAATCTCATTTCGACCAAACGCCGCCAGCGACAAGTCTGCCACCCTGTACGGCTCACGCCCCACCCGAACGGCGTCTTCGAAGGCATGTTGTTTCGCGACCGCCGTTGGCGCCATTCCAGTCTCCTTACCTACTTTGTGGACAATACTGGGTCGGGGCCAGATCCTCCCAAACCCGTAACAATTCATTATAACGCCCCGTCTATTTACGCTTACCGGATCGCAATCTGGCGCGAACTCGACGAAACTCCGGTGAGTTGGTCTGAAACCGCTTCCGGACCTTGTCCAAGACGCCGGAGAGGTTTTCGATCCGCTCCCGCGGGCTCGGATGCGAAGCAAAGAAACCCTCGACCGCGCCCGGGTCACCTTCACGGAGGGCATCGAGCTTCTCAAAAAACGTCACCATACCGCCTGGCGCGTGACCGGCTGCCATCACGTTGACCACCCCAAGTCGGTCCGCCTCGCGTTCGGCGTCCCGAGAAAATTTGAGGAATGTCCCGCTGGCCACCAGCTCCGCGGCCACGTTGCCCACCCCGGCGACTCGTCCGTCACCAAGGATGGCCTCGAGCACCCCAAGCCCGACCCCAACCACCTGAACTCGCTGCATCTGGTCGACACCGTGTCGACCGACCACGTGACCGATTTCGTGCGCCATGACGCCCGCCAGCTCGCTTTCGTTGTCCGCCGCCTCAATGAGTCCCCGGTTCACGTAGATGAATCCACCCGGCAATGCGAAGGCGTTGATGTCGGGTGTGTCGACGATTTTGAAGGTATAGGTGATGTCCGGCCGCGCTGAGCGCACGACCAGCGACTGTCCGAGCCGGTTGACATAATCAACCACCACCTTGTCCTTGAGCAGCGCCAGGTCCTCCTCGATCACCGCGGCGGCCTCGCGCCCCACCTCAATCTCCTGCTCGTCGCTGATTGCACCCACGAGCTGGGCCTCCGCCCCAGCGGGGATGCCCAAGAGAAGGACGCTCATCGCCACTGCACTCACTCGACGCATCATGACTGGCCCCTTTCTGTGACCGGCAGTGAAGAGCGGTCACGGCACCTGATACACCCGCAGCTCGAAATTCGACACCACCGCCAGCAGATGGTCGAAGATGTCAGACTGTAACGCCTCGTAGCGGACCCAGGTTTTGTTCCGGCTAAAGCAATACACCTCAAGCGGGAGCCCGAACTCGGTTGGCTCGAGCTGACGAACCAGCAGGGTCATCCGCTGATGCACGTCGGGGTGATGCCGGAGATACGCCTCGACATACGCGCGAAACGTCCCGAGATTCGTTAACTGTCGCGGATAGGCCCCACACCCGGCCGCGGCCTTCCCGGTCCGCCACACGCTCAGTTCTTCCCGCTTCGTAGCCAAATAGGCGGTCATGTAGTCCATCTGTTCCAGACGGGCCAGCATTGCGTCGTCACAAAACGAAACGGAACGCATGTCGAGATGAATGGATCGCTTTATCCGGCGCCCCGGCGATTCGGCCATCCCACGCCAGTTCTTGAACGACTCACTAATGAGCGCGTAGGTCGGAATGGTGGTGATCGTCTTGTCGAAGTTCTGCACCTTGACGGTCGTCAGCGCGACCTCGAGCACGTCGCCGTCCGCCCCATACTTGGGCATCTCGATCCAGTCGCCCCGCCGCACCATCTGATTCGCGCTGAGCTGAACGCCAGCGATAAACCCGAGAATCGCGTCCTTGAAGATGAACATCAAGACCGCGGTCATCGCGCCCAGACCGCTGAATAGCAGTAGCGGTGATTCGCCGATGACGACCGACCATCCGAGAAGCAAAGCCGCGCCATACAACACGAGCTTGGCCACCTGGGCAAAACTCGTCAGTGGCAGTCCACGTCCAAAATCGGAAGGACGCATGATGTCGACGGCGGCGTTCAAGGCGCCATCCAACACCGACACCACCACGGCGATCATGTAGAGCGAGCTGACGACCCGCACCGCGGTGGCCGCGAGCCCCGCCGGACCGGTATCGAGTGTTTCCAGCAACACCGGCACGGAGATATAGATAACAATCGCCGGAACAAGGTGGGCCAGACGATGAAAAACCCGCCGCGAGACGATGGCGTCGTCCCAGCGACTCTCGGTACGACTCGCGAGACCGGCCACAGCGCGGACGAGCAACCGTTTCGCGACCAAATCGGAGAACACGGCCAGCGTCAACACGGCCCCGATACCGGTCCCAACGGCCGTCAGTGTGGCCCAGCTGTCACCAAGCCCCTGCTGGACGAGCCACGCTTCGAGTACGCCGAGCACCGAATGACCTACTCGCTCCGAGCGATTCGATACAGCTTGGACTGGGTGCGGAGAATAACGCTTCCCCGCGTGACCGCCGGGGTGGACAGCGTCATCTCGTCCAGCGAGTTCTTGTGGAGGATTTCGAACTCCGGTCCGGCCTTCACAACAAAGGTGTCGCCATCCTCACTCAACAAGAAGATCTTTCCGTTGTACCCCCACGGTGATGCGGTGAACCCGTTGCCGATTTCAAGCCGCTGTCGTCCGTAGATCTCTTCTCCGGTTCTCGCGTCGTGGGCCGTGAGAAACCCACGATCGAGCAGGGTGTAGTAGATGTCCTCATACACGAGGGCGGTGGTGTTGTAGGTACCCAGCAACGGGTAAGACCACACGACATGGTCGTCGCTCGAATAGGTCCTCGTGCCGGGGAACCCCTCCCGTAGCCCACCTTCGACATCGGTATAGATGGAGATATCGCCGACCGCGCCCGGCTGAATGGCGTAGACGGGTCTGAGCTGACCTCCCGGATATCCCGAGCTGATATAGACGAGCCCATGACTGGTGAACGGGCTCGGCGCCGTCAACGTCGACATCCCACTTAGCTCCCAGAGCAGCCCTCCGTCGAGGTCATACGAGCGCACACGGCCACTCGCCGCGGTAACGATCTCGGTCCGCAGACGGTTCTCCCAGACGAGCGGTGTCGACCAGGTCTGCCCCGGCTCATCACGCTGCACGCGCCAAATCTCTTCGCCGGACGCGGTGTCGATCGCCGTCATAAAGGATTGAGTCGTGTTGTCATTGAGCACATATAACCGGTCGTCATGCAGCGCCGGGGAGGACGCAGTGGACATGTCCAGCAGGGTGTTGAACGTGCCGACATCGCGTCGCCAGAGCTCATTACCGTCGAAGTCAAGCGCCGCGACCAGACCGATGGCGCCAAAATACACATAGAGTCGCTCACCATCGGTGACCGGCGTCTCAGAGGCGTAGCTATTCTTGAGGTGACGGGTCTCGCTGGGCACGGCGCGATTGAGCTCTGTCGCCCACAGGATCTCGCCCGTCTCGAAGTCGATGTCGTACACCATCCATTGATGCTCGCCGCTGGCGGCCACTGACCCGTTGTGCTCGCCGGGGTCATAGAGCCCCGGGATTGGTTGTACCTCTTGGTCGGCCGCATCGCTCACCGCGCTCGTCAGAAAGATGTGATCACCCCATACGATGGGCGAACTCCAACTCAAGCCCGGAAGATCGATTTTCCAAGCGATGTTCTCGGTCTCGCTCCACGTATCGGGCAAGAACGGATCATCGGCGATGCTCCCTGCGTCGAACCCCCGAAAGCGGGGCCAGTGTTGCGCGTCGGCGGTGGAGGTAACAGCGACCGACCAGCCGAGGCCAAGCAGGATGCCGATTGCGGTGTATCTCATCGTCTCGCTCCTTGTTCGAGGCCACGCGCCGTGCCGGCACGGTCGAGCCTGGGCGGATTGTACAAGAGGTGCCCGGCGAAGATCGCGATTCGCCAGCGTCGTGAGCCTCGCCATTTCTTCTAACCACACCTGCGGTAGTCGTGGAAAACCGTGTGGCTTACCGTTACACTGTCTTCGATAATTCATGCTTTCTGTCAGCGTCTTCTCGGACTGACCCGCGTATGTTGACACGCCCTCGGCGATTCCCCGCGTTCCTGCTTGTCATGGTCTTGAGCCTCGCTAGCCAAGGGACCACACACGCCCAGGAGGCAGCCACCCCGCAGACGATCATTGACGACACCTGCCAGCGTTGTCACAACGACCAACGCCCCGCTGGCGGCATGTCGCTTGCCGACTTCGATGTCACACGGGCGCACGACCAGTCTGAGGTCGCGGAGGCCATTGTCCGGAAGCTCCGCGCCGGTATGATGCCACCATCGGGAAACATCCGTCCCGACGCATCCGCGCTCGACGCCCTCGCGACGGAGCTCGAAACCCGGCTCGATGCCGCGGCCGCGCTGACGCCGAACCCCGGACGACGCAGTTTCCAACGGCTCAACCGCGCCGAATACGAACGGTCCATCCGCGATCTGCTGGCGCTCGACGTCGATGCCGGCGCCTATCTCCCGCTCGATACAAAGAGCGCCAACTTCGACAACATTGCCGATACTCAGTTGTTGTCCCCCACCCTGATGAACGGCTATCTCCGAGCGGCCGGTGACATCAGCCGGTTGGCCGTGGGGGACCCGACCGCAGATCCGCTCGACACAACCTACAAAGTCCCACGCTGGGTGTCGCAGCGAGAACAGGTCGAGGGCGCCCCGTACGGCTCTCGGGGCGGCATCTCGATCGTCCATACGTTCCCGGCCGATGCGGACTATATCCTCCGGGTGTCGTTCCACCACGAGACCACAGGCGAACTGTTTGGCAGCGGCCGGGCCACGTTACACACCGCCGAGCGACCGGAACAAATCGAAATCTCAGTGGACGGCGCCCGGGTGGCGCTGCTCGATATCGACCGCTGGATGCACGTCTCGGACCCGAACGGGGTCAACCTGTGGACCCCACCCGCCCGGATTACCGCCGGACCCCATCGCGTCTCGGCGGTGTTCGTCCGGCAGTTCGACGGCCCGGTGCAGGACCTGATTTCGCCCCATGATTGGTCGCTGGCCAGTACCAGCATCGCCAACGCGTATGGCTTCACCAGCCTCCCGCACCTCCGCGACCTGGCCATTCGGGGTCCCATCGACCCCGTCGGCGTATCCGACACGCCAAGTCGCGCCCGCATCTTCAGCTGCCGGCCGATGCGCTCAGCCGAAGAACGGAACTGCGCCCGCGAGATCATCAGTCACCTCGGCGCGGCTGCCTATCGCCGCCCCCTCACCGACGACAATCTACAGGCGTTGCTGACCCTCTACGAGACCGGCGCGGCCAACGACGGCTTCGAGCCTGGCGTCCGAATGGCGCTGGAGGGCATCTTGGCCAGCCCGAATTTCGTGTTCCGGTTCGAGGCGTCGCCGGTCGACATCCGACCGACAGACAGCTTCGTCATCGCCGACTACGACCTCGCGTCCCGTCTCTCGTTCTTTCTCTGGGCGACGGGGCCAGATGCCGAGCTCATCGAGCTGGCGAGCCAGGACCGACTCTCGGAGCCAGAGGTCCTCGAGCAACAGGTCAGACGCATGCTGGCGGACCCACGGGCCGACTCGCTCGCGACCCGTTTCGCCGCCCAGTGGTTGCGTCTTCCCGACCTCGGCACACTCCATCCGGACGTACGGATCTACCCCAATTTCGACGAACAGCTCAAACACGCAATGCGTCGAGAGACGGAGCTGCTCTTCGAGTACGTGGTTCGTGAGGATCGGAGCCTGTTTGAGCTGCTGAATGCCGACTATACGTTCGTGGACGAGCGTCTGGCGCGACACTACGGGCTGACGCATCCAGGCGGCGGCTTCCAACGGATCCCCATTGAGGATGTCGACCGTCGCGGTGTGCTCGGGCATGGCGCGATCCTCGCCCTGACCTCCCACGCGGAACGAACCTCAGCCGTTCTCCGTGGCAAATGGGTGATGGAGGTGCTTCTCGGGAGCCCGCCGCCGCCGCCACCACCCAATGTCCCGGACCTCGACGAGACGCTGGCGGCCGAAGACGGTCGCCTGTTATCCGTGCGGGAGCGTCTGGAGCGTCACCGAAGCAGCCCGGCTTGCAGCTCATGTCATCGGATGATGGACCCGATCGGACTGGCACTCGAGCACTACGACGTCACCGGCGCGCGGCGCCGCTGGGACAACGGCGCCGCGATCGACGCCAGTGGCGAGCTCTATGACGGCACACCGGTGGCGAGCGCCGCCGATCTCAGACAGGCGCTGCTGACCCGACCGACACCGTTCCTGCGAACCTTCACCGAGAATCTGCTGACCTACGCACTCGGGCGGCGGCTCAAAGCGTACGACATGCCGACCGTGCGGGCGATCGTTCGAGACGCGGCGGCCGACGGCTATCGTCTCTCCGCCTTCGTGCTCGGGGTGGTGCGTAGTCCCGCGTTCCGGATGAAGGGCGCGGTGACGAGCACGCAGGCGGGAACCGTAGCCAATCAACCATAGCCGAGGGAACTCCATGACGGTTGTCACCGGAAAGTATCTGCCACGCCGCACGTTCCTACGTGGAATGGGGGTATCGGTCGCCCTACCATTCCTCGACGCGTTCGTGCCGGCGGGCCGGCCGTGGCGGCACACCGCTATCGCCCAGTCACTCGCCGACCCGACTCGTCTCGTCTGTATCGAGAACGTCCATGGCGCCGCGGGGAGTACCGCCTATGGCGCCACCCGGCACCTGTGGGCCCCGGCCACCACCGGACGCGACTTTGATTTGTCGCCAAGCGCGCTACAACCGCTCGAACCATATCGAGACGCGCTCACCATCGTAAGCAACACTGACGTTCGACCGGCCGAAGCCGTCACACCTCCTGAGATCGGTGGCGACCACTTCCGCTCCAGCGCAACGTTCTTGACGCAGTCGCATCCAAAGCAAACCGAGAGCTCAGATGTCCGCTCCGGAATCTCACTCGACCAGTTGTATGCGAGACGGTTTGGTCAGGACACACCGATTCCATCGATGCAGCTCTGTATCGAAAACGTGGACCAGGCGGGTGGCTGTGCGTATGGCTATTCGTGCGTCTATACGGACACCATCAGCTGGGCCTCCCCGACCGATCCGCTCCCGATGATTCGAGATCCCCGGTTGGCATTCGACCAGCTTTTCGGGGCTGGTGGCAGCGCGGAAGAACGGGCGGCCCGACGGGAAACCCAGCGGAGCGTCCTCGATTTCATCACCGACGAAGTAACGCGTCTGCGGCGTGAGCTCGATCAAACCGACCGTCAGCGGATGGACCGATATCTCGAGGATATCCGGGAGATTGAACGACGCATTTACCGGGTCGAGGCACGCAATCTGAGTGGAGAAACACGCGAGCTCCCGGGCGCACCGGCTGGGGTTCCTGACTCGTTCGACGAGCACGTCAAGTTGATGTTCGACCTCCAGGCACTCGCCTTCGAGAGCGACATGACCCGGGTCTTCTCATTTAAGCTGTCTCGGGACGCCACCGGTCGGGTGTTTCCAGAAAGCGGGGTCGACCGGGGGTTTCATCCCGCCTCCCATCACGGAGGCCGCGAGCGTAGCATCGAGACCTTCGCCAGAATCAACCGCTATCACGTCAGCCTGCTGCCGTATTTCCTCGGCAAACTCCAGCGGATTGAAGAAGCAGACGGCACGCTGCTCGATAAGACGATGGTCCTCTACGGGTCGCCGATGGGTGACCCCAATGTACACAACCATAAGCGGTGTCCACTGATTGTCCTGGGCGGCGCCAACGGACAGCTCGACGGAAACTTACACGTCCGGGCGACCGCGGGCACTCCGATGTCCAACGCCATGCTCGATCTCATTCATCGGCTGGGGCTCGACGACGTCGCGCAGTTCGGCGACAGCACCGGGACCCTGTCACTTTCCGCCTGACTTCATCATGCGTGTGCTCCTTTTCTTCATGGCCACGGCGTTGCTGACTGTCTTTGGGACACCTCCTGTGCGAGCCGCGAGTGACACGCCGGTGGCGGATGCCGCACAACGCGGCGATCTCGCGGTAGTTCGGAGTCTGCTGACTGATGGTGCCGACGTCGATGCCCCGCACCGCGATGGTATGAGCGCGCTGCACTGGGCCTCGCTGATGGGCGACCTGCAAATGACACAGACGTTGCTGGCGGCCGGAGCCGACCACGACACGACCACCCGATTGGGCCGTCACACACCGCTTCTGGTCGCCGGTCGAGCCGGGCAGGGAGAGGTGATGGGGGCGCTGCTCGGAGCTGGCGCCGACCCCCAGGCGCGAACCGACACGGGAACCACCACGCTGCACTTCGCGGCCGCCGCAGGGGACACATTGGCGCTCGAGCAGTTGATGGCGGCGGGCGCCCCAGTTGACGCCACCGAGCCAATGTGGGGACAGA
>JAYZGM010000089.1:0-12378 GCA_036336225.1 Acidobacteriota bacterium
TGGGGCCTTTTTTTTTTGGCGACCGGACGCTGCGTCACCTCTGAGTCATGGGAACAACATCGGTGGTCTGCCGAATTTTGGACTCGACCTCGCGCCCCGAGTCAGCATGGCGTATGACCTGTTTGGTGATGCGCGGACGGCGCTGAAGTTCGGGTTCAACACATAGATGCGCGATGTGGGTGGACAGCTTCCGCGCCGATACTCTGTGGCCACACGGGCGACTGACACGCGGGACTGGTTCGACGGCCACCTGAATCCGGGGGGCACGGCCTGTCAGGAAGGGCTGTATGTTCATCGTACGTCCGGGACCGAACTGCTCTCTCTCTTGGAACTTACTCGGACACGCTCTACGGCAGCCTGGCCACTGCGTGGCGCCGTGTGTGCGCGGTGGGCGGCTTGTGCCTTCCGCGGCCTCGCCGGTAGCCATCAGCAACCACGAGCTTCTGGTTGCCGATGATCCCGCTCAACAGCGTCAAGTTTGTGCCCTACTGGACACAGCTCGATGCGAACATCCAGAAGGTGTTCAACGTCGGCAACTGACGCTATGACGTGCGGCTCGAGGCGTTCAATATGCTCAACAATGCGCTGGAAGGCCGGGTCATGCGTGTCGCGGTGACGGCTCGGTTCTAGTCTTGAATTGGGGCTGCGGCGCCGGGCCTGAAAGCCCCACCCCGCAGACTCGGGGCTCACTGTCTGTGTCGCGAGCCCTGACTCTCCGGCGGTTCCAAACGAGGATTGCGTTACTCGTTTGGGACCGCTTTTCATGTGGCTCCGCCGCTCCGCCACCTCGGGGTGGACGATAATTGGGCCTGTAAGCTGCGTCTGCGCGCGACGTGTTGGCCGCAGCTTATCGGACGGTCGGAGTCCACTCGCCCGCGAGGCGTTGCGCCTCAGAAACTTGCTCGGGTGTCATCTGGTCTCCCACGGCGTCCCGTGCTTCCGTTGCCTCGAACGACTGGGCTGCGGCTAGGTGTAGCCACATATACCCAGCCACGACGTCCCGCGGGACGCCCTCGCCAGCGACATAACTCGCTCCAAGGTTGAGCTGGCCCAGCGGGTCACCCTGGGCCGCGGCGAGTCGATACCATCGAACGGCTTCTGCGTGATCTTGCGGAACGCCTCGTCCCTCCGCATACATGCGGCCGAGATTCGCCTGAGCTCGTGCGAACCCCGTGTCCGCGGCTCGTCGGAACCAGTTCACCGCCTCGGCGTCGTCTGGCGGCACGCCGCGGCCATCGCCATACGCGACTCCGAGGGCGGATTGTGCGTCCGCGACCTGCGCCGTCGTCATCTCCCTTGCCAGGGTATCGCGGGCGGCGGCTACCGCGCGCTGGTCGGTCGGGGATACCCGGGTGCCGGCAAGACTGAGCCACATGTAGGCGGCCACCCGATCTTGCTCGACGCCGCGGCCCTGCGCATACATCTCACCGAGGTTGGTCTGTGCATACGGATGTCCCTGGGCTGCGGCGAGTCGGACCCACCGCGCCGCTTCGGTTTCGTCCCGCTGAACCCCGCGGCCTTCGACATACGCGAACCCGAGATAATACTGAGCGTCGGAATACCCCTGGTCGGCGGCAAGACGAAACCACCGAATCGCCTCCCCTTCATCCCGCGTCACCCCCAGACCCTCGGCATAGGCGACGCCGAGGTTGTGTTGGGCGTCCGCGAGACCCCGGTCGGCGGCGCGCCGGAACCATCGGATTGCCTCCGCCTCGTCACGCGACACGCCGCGTCCGGAAACATACATCAATCCAAGGCTAGATTGTGCCTGTGCGTCACCTTGCTCGGCAGCAAGACGAAGCCACCGAACGGCCTCGGCGTCATCTTGCGGAGCACCGAGCCCCTCCGCGTAGAGCATGCCAAGTTGCCCCTGGGACTCCGCGAGCCCTTGCTCGGCCGCGCGACGCAACCAGTGCTGCGCCTCCGTCTCGTCCTGCGCAACACCACGTCCAACCAAATACAGCATGCCGAGTTGGCCCTGGGCCTCGGGCAGGCCCTGGTCGGCGGCTCGACGAAGCCACCTGGCCGCCTCTGCCGCATCCGGTTCGATGCCACCGCCCACCATGTACATGGTGCCGAGCTGTCCTTGCGCGATGGCGTGCCCTTGCTCGGCGGCTCGCCGGAGCCAGCCAACGGCCTCAGCGTCGTCTTGTGGGACCCCCTGCCCCTGGCCATAGGCGAACCCCAGATTGGTCTGGGCCTGCGGTTCGCCCTGGTCGGCGGCACGGCGATACCAGCGGATTGCCTCGGCAAAGTCTTGGGCGACGCCTCGGCCCTCGGCATACATGACCCCCAGTTGCGACTGGGCAATTGCGTGCTCCTGCTCGGCCGCGAGTCGCAGCCATCGCACGGCTTCGGCTTCGTCCTGGGGGACGCCACGACCTCCGCCATAGGCGACCGCGAGGTAGAACTGTGCCTCCGCGTCCCCCTGGTCTGCTGCGCGTTGTATCCAGCGAATTGCTTCCGTGTGATCCTGAGCGACGCCACGCCCTCCGGCGTACATCATGCCAAGTTGCCCTTGGGCTTCGATGTGGCCCTGATCCGCCGCTCGTCGTATCCAATTGATCGCCTCGTCCTCGTCGCGTGCAATGCCGCGGCCCTCGCTATACCTGGCGGCGAGTGCCAGTTGTGCTTCGGGATCTCCCTGCTCCGCCGCGGCCCGGACGGCCTCGACGTCATCCATATCGAGCGTTGGCGAGCACGCGCCGAGCGTGAGTGACAGACCCAAGCCGATCGCGGTCACGACGTGTCCGACGACATTGGCAGATGACGATCGAGGCATAGTGTGATCCCTACAGGGTCCCATCTCCGAGGTTCGCAGCATAAATCCGGGGGCGGCACACGGCTGACCATGCGTGATGCCCGATGTTCGAATTATGAAGCCAAACTCGGGGACGGGAGACGAGCGTTCTGTGAGACGCAGCGTGCTGCGCCCCACGCTTACCGGCCACTGGAGAGTAGGCGAAAAGTGAGCGACCTGCCAAACCAACGTCTGACTCGGCCCGCTCATCTTGATGGACTACGACTCCTATGCGGGCGCGCGTGATCGGGCCGTGCGTGCGTTCCGGGACGCGCTGCGCATCGACTCAGGTCACGAGGGTGCGCGGGTCGCATTGCGGGAGATCGAGCTTCGGTAGACGGGTGCGAGCGTCGTTTGCCGGCTCCACCGTATGTTAGGCCCTCGACCAGAATGAGGATGCCAACCTAGCGGCCGATGCAACCCGTCGCGTACAGGCTTCGTGCGCGCTCCTCCTGTCTTGAGGGCTGGCCGCCACGACACCCAGAATTGGCAACCTTCTGTTGATCAGAGACCTAAGGATTCCCCGAAACCGCGCCGGATCGGTTGCTCATAATGGGATAATGCCCCCCATGGGCGCCATCTCTGGAACCCGTGTCGTTGTCGGCACCATCGCGCTGCTCCTCTCGAGCGTCGTGGCCAACGGCCAGAGCATCGGACCCGAGGCGTCGCAGTCGGATGGGCCAGATGGGGAGTCGCCAGCTTGGTTTTCGGACCGAGCGGAAGCGGTCGGGCTGGACTTCGTGCACTTCAACGGCATGTCTGGCGAATTCTATTCCGCTGAAGTGCTGGCTCCAGGGGGTGCCCTCTTCGACTTTGACAACGACGGCGATCTCGACGTCTATATCGTGCAGGGACAGATGCTCGGTCCCGGGAAGACGATGGATATGGCGCGGATGCCGCCCGGCGAGGCCATGCTGCCGTTGACGGATCGTCTGTATCGCAACGACCTCGAGATCCGTTCGGATGGCACCCGCTCCTTGCGCTTCACCGACGTGACCGCGTCGAGTGGGCTGGGTGTGCAGTCCTACGGGATGGGTGTGACGACCGGTGATGTCGACAATGACGGCTGGGTCGACCTGTATCGCACCGGGCTTCGTGACAATCACCTCTTCCACAACAACGGCGACGGGACATTTCTCGATGTCACTGAAGAGACCGGTACGAACGATATCCGATGGAGTGTGTCGGCGTCGTTTCTCGACATCGACCGCGACGGCTGGTTGGACCTCTTTGTCGGTAACTACGTCAATCCCCGGCTCGAGGACGCGCTCGAATGTCGGAACCGTACCGGCGAACGAGACTACTGCGGGCCGAAACGATACGTCGCCGTGTCAGACCGGTTGTACCGAAACCGAGGCGACGGGACGTTTGTCGATGTGACGGTCGAGGCGCTGTCAGGCGGCGAGTACGGTCCGGCGCTGGGTGTCGTCGCGACCGATGTTGATTCGGACGGGTGGGTAGACATTTATGTAGCGAACGATGGCGAGCCGAACCAGCTGTGGATGAATCAGCGAGATGGTCGTTTCGCCAACGACGCGTGGTTGGCCGGTGCCGCGGTCAATCGTGACGGGCGCGCGGAAGGGAGCATGGGCGTCGATGCCGCCGACTTCGATGGAGATGGGGACGACGACCTGTTCATGACTCACATCTCAACCGAGACGAACACGTTGTATATCAACGACGGCTCCGGACTCTTCGAGGACCGTACGGCGCGGGTCGGATTGGGTCCGCCCAGTCTGACCTACACGGCGTTTGGGACGGTGTTTTTCGACTACGACAACGATGGCTGGCTGGATCTGCTCATCGCGAATGGTGAGATCATGACCCAGGAGACCCTCGTCCGCGTCAACGACCCGTTTCCGCTTCACCAGCCGAATCAGCTGTTCCGCAACCTGGGGAGCGGACGATTTACCGAGGTCACCGGTGAGGCGGGGGGGGTGTTCCGGCTGTCGGTGTTTAGCCGGGGGGTGGCGGTCGGGGATATCGACAACGACGGTGACGCGGACGTCTTACTCACCAATAACAACGGTCGGACGCGTTTGCTGGTCAACGGTCTTGGCCACCGGAATCAGTGGGTCGGATTGCGGTTGGTTGGAGGACCCGGGGGCCGAGATATGCTGGGAGCCCGTGTGGGCGTGGTTCGCGCAGATGGATCCGTGTTGTGGGGACGCGCGCGCGCCGACGGGACATACGCCTCCGCCAACGATCCGCGCGTGTTGATGGGGTTGGGTCAGACGCAGGCCATCGATCGAGTCCGCGTCATCTGGCCCAGCGGTCAGCTCGAGGAGTGGACCGACGTCGATCCAGGACAGTGGACGACGCTCACCGAGGGAACCGGGAAGCCCGTGGAGTAAACCGCGGTGAGAGGTTGCACACATCTGGTCGTCGCGGTCGCCGTGGTGCTGGGCTCAGCCAGCGGCGTGGTCGCATCGCAGGAGACCACGACCGAGCCGACGCTCACGGCCGTGGAATTGCCGGATCTCGCCCGGATGCACGCCTCGGTCCAGGCCCAGCTGCGCGAGGCATACGCCGCAATGTATGCCTTGGAAACCGAGGAGAGCCCGGAGCTTTCGGCCGAGCACCGGGCTCGTCGGAGCGAAGCCTACGGACAGGTTGGAAAGCTCTTACTCGCCGGAGATTATCCGGCTGCGGCCGACAGCTTTTTACAGAATGCGCGTGCGTTGGCCCCCACCGAGTTTCGATGGCCGTACTACTTGGCCCATACGTCCATCCGGAAGGGCCACCTCGATCAGGCCGTTGACTACCTCGAACAGGCCCTGCTGCTCGATGGCGACGATTTCGCGGCGCTGGTGTGGTTGGTGCACGTGCACGTGGAGTTGGATCAGCCGGAGGCGGCCGCTCCCGTGCTTGCGAAGGCCACGTCACTCTATCCCGATGCGCAGGCGTTGCTCTACGAGGGAGGGCGGACCGCTCTTGCCGCACAGAACTACGCCGGTGCGGTGGAGCAACTCGAAGCCGCACTGCAGTTGAATGATGGGGCCACCGTCATCCACTATCCTCTGGCCATGGCCTACCGCGGGTTAGGCAATCTCGACCAGGCGCGCTACCACCTGGGTCGGAGCCGCAACCGCACCGGGGGTGGGCACGCGGCCGGCGCTGCGGTGACCGTGCCCGATCCCTTGATGGCGGAGGTCTATGTCGCGCTCCGGAGCCCGCAGGCTCACCGTGACCTCGGGTTACAGGCCAGTGAACGAGGTGACTGGCTGGAGGCCATCCGGCAGTTTCGGCAGGCGATCGAGCTGGCGCCCGACAACTCGGCGATGCAGGTGAACCTCGGCACGGCCCTGATCCAGACAGGGAATGCGCGTGCGGCGATCGCGGCGCTCGAGACGGCGGTCGGTCTCGATCCGCGGCTCGCGAGAGCGCATTTCTTGCTGGCTACCGTACTCGAGCGGGGTGGCCGCGACCAGGATGCGATCGACCGCTACCGGGCGGCGGTGATGTATGACGCCGACTTCACGGCCGCCTCGCTCCGCCTGGCGGATGCCTTGCGACGCACCGGAGCGGTGGACGCGTCACTTCCGCATTATCAGCGCGCCATTGTCTTCCAAGAGGCTCGGTTTGGCGAAGTGATGGCGCTCGTTCGGTTGGGTCGCCATCAGGAGGCGCTGGCCCGACTCCAGACCGCGATCGAGCTGCACCCTGAGCAGCCGGCGTTCTCGCACGCCCTCGCCCGGTTGCTTGCGTCTGCTCCTGACGACGCGGTGCGCAACGGCCCGCGATCACTGGAGCTGGTAGAAGCGCTTGCGCAACAGTACAAGACGGCCGCCGTGGCCGAGACGATGGCGATGGCGCTGGCCGAGACCGGGCGGTTCGCCGAGGCGGTCGAGTGGCAACGGTTCGCCATGGGGATCGCTACCGACGCGGCGCTCCCTGGTGTCGCGCGTGGCATGGCGAGTAACTTGACCCGCTACTTGCAAAACGAACCCTGTCGCACACCGTGGCGAGACGACGAGCCGGAACACAACCCCGGTCCGCAGGTCGACCCAACCTTGTTGGGCCCAGTTCCGTGACCACGACCGACCGGCCGTTTCGAGGGTGGGCCCCGCGCCGACCGAGCCGGGCGCTCCGAGTGACCCTTGTCTGTCTTATGAGCGTCGCGGCCTGCACCCCCGAGGGCGCGGACCCCGCGCGGACCGTGTCGGACGCCGTGTCCGGTGAGTCAGTAGGGCGCTCGTCCTCCGTCGTGACCGGCCCGGTCTGGTTTACGGAACAGGCGAAGGCGGTTGGTCTCGACTTTGAGCACTTCAACGGCATGTCGGGAGAGTTCTATTTCAGCGAGATGATGGGGCCGGGTGTGGCGTTGTTCGATATGGACAACGACGGAGATCTTGATGCCTACCTGATCCAAGGTCAGATGTTAGGTTCAGGAACGGCACTCGACCAGGCTATCCGGCCACCCTCGTCTGCGATGGTCAGCCCCTTAAGTGACCGCCTCTATCGGAACGACCTCGAGATCGCATCGGATGGCACCCGCACGCTGCGCTTCACCGACGTGACCCGCGGGAGCGGTCTGGACGTGCGCTCCTACGGGATGGGTGTGGCCACAGGCGATATCGACAACGATGGGTGGGTCGACGTGTATCGCACCAGAATCGGAGCGAACCAGCTTTTCCATAACAACGGCGATGGCACGTTTACCGACGTCTCGGCGCGGTCAGGCACCGATGACCCCTTGTGGGGCGTGTCGGCGTCGTTCGTCGACATCGACCACGATGGTTGGCTGGATCTGTATGTCGCCAACTACGTGGACTACGACCTAGAGAATGAGCTCACCTGTCTTACGCGGACCGGAGCGCGTGACTACTGTGCGCCAAAAAGCTATCCGGCGGCCCCCGATCGGTTATATCGCAACCGCGGAAATGGGACGTTCGAGGACGTCACGATCTCCTCAGGGGTCGACCGACCGGTGGGCCCTGCCCTCGGGGTGCTGGCGGTCGATCTCACCGGCGATGCATGGATCGACATCTACGTTGCGAATGATGGTGAGCCGAATCTCCTGTGGGTCAATCAAAAGGACGGAACCTTCGAAAACCGCGCGTTGCTGGCGGGTCTGGCGGTGGATGGTGGAGGGGACGCCGAGGCCAGCATGGGGATCGACGCGGGGGATTTCGATGCGGACGGGGATGACGATCTCTTCATGACCCATGTCTCGGCCGAGACGAACACGCTGTATACCAACATCGGAGACGGGTTCTTTGAGGACCGGAGCGCGATGACCGGACTGGGGGCACCTAGTCTCTCCTACACCGGGTTTGGCACGGCGTGGGCAGATTTTGACAACGATGGGTGGTTAGACCTTTTTGTCGCCAATGGTGACGTGCAGGTCATCGAGCGTCTTTTGCGGGTCAACGACCCATTTCCGCTCCACCAACGGAATCAACTTTTCCGCAATCTTGGTGAGGGCCGGTTCGACGATCTGACCGCCACCGCCGGCGAGGTGTTCGAGCTGTCGGAGGTGAGTCGCGGGGCCGCGTTCGGTGATGTCGACAACGACGGCGATGTAGATGCCTTGGTGGTCAACAACAACGGGCCCGCTCGGTTAATGATCAATCAGTTCGGTGACCAGCATAACTGGATCGGACTCAAGCTGGTCGGAGGACCCGGGGCTCGGGATATGTTGGGCGCCCGTGTCGGGGTATTCCGTCCCGACGGGTCGGTGTTGTCGCGCCGGGTCCGAGCTGATGGCAGCTACGCGTCCGCCAACGATCCCCGAGTCGTCGTTGGACTCGGCGCCGCGGATGCCGTGACACGGGTGCGAGTCGACTGGCCAAGCGGACAGCGCGAGGAGTGGACGGACATCGTGATCAATCGTTGGATGACACTGTCCGAAGGCACCGGACAACCGGTTGGTGATTCAAGAGGACCTGCACATGCCGGTCGGTAGGTGGTGCACCGCGTGCGCTATCGTCCTGACCGTCGGTCATGTCGCCTGTGGTGTGGTGAGTGATCCCGCTGGGGAGGGGGCTACCGAGATCCTACCGGTTGAGCTCCCGGCGCTGGAGGGGATGCACCCGTCGGTGCAAATGCAACTTCGCGACGCCCATGCGTTGGCGGGGCGGGCGGCGAATGCCGCCGAGCGCAGTAGCGCGTATGGGACGCTTGGTACGCTGCTGATGGCGGCGGAGTATCTAGAGGCCGCGGAACCAAGTCTTCGGAACGCTCGTCGTTTGTCACCAACCGAATACCAGTGGACCTATTATTTGGCCCATCTGTTCAAACAGCGAGGTGAGCTGACACGCGCGGTCGAGTATTTCGAATTGTCTCACGAGCAGCGACCGGACGAGTTTCCCCCGCTGATTTGGTTGACGAGCACCCATCTCACGCTGGGGCAACCCGAAGACGCACAGTCCTGGCTGGCCAAGGCGCGTGCTCTCCGACCGGGGGCCGCGGTGGTTCGGTTTCAGGAGGGCCGCGCGGCGTCCGCGAACCGGGACTACGAGCGCGCGGTCGAGCATCTGACCGCCGCGCTGCGTATGGAGCCAGACGCCACCGGTGTCCACTATCCGCTCGCGATGGCGTATCGGGCGCTCGGTAATCTAGAGCTGACGGAGTATCACCTGGGGCTCGGCGGGGCGGGCGCCGACGGGGATTTTGAAGGTGGGGTCATGTTTGGGCTTGGCGACCCACTGCTGGCGGAACTCACCACGGTGTTACGCAGTCCGCGCGTCCATCGAGAGCTCGCCCTCGAGGCGGATGCGCGTGGTGACTGGCCTGAGGCGGCACATCAGTTTCGGCTGGCCGTCGAGATGGACCCGGACGACGCCCTCATGCGGGTGAGCTTGGCGATGGCCTATGACCGGTCCGGCGACGCGCGCGCGGCATGGTCGGAGCTTCAGGAGGCGATACGGATCGATCCGGAACTGGCTCAGGCGCACTATGTGATGGGTACGCTACTCGAGCGTAGCGGCCGCGACAACCCGGCGATCGATCGCTTTCGGGCGGCGTCCAGTCACGACCCGAGCTCGGCCGAGGCACGGCTCCGACTTGCCGACGCCCTGCGTCGCGCCGAACGTTTCGAAGCCTCCTTGACGGCGTATCGACAGGTACTTGAACTGGCGACCGAATCGGTTGAGGCGCGGTTTGGCGAGGCGATGGCGCTCGTGCGTCTCGAGCGTTACCGGGAGGCGCGGGAACGGCTCAACGTAATGGTACTGCAGTATCCGCGAGAGCCCGTCTTCGCGACAGCCCTGGCCCGCGTGCTGGCCACATCACCGGACGATCACGTCCGCGATGGCCGCCGCGCCCTTGAGTTGATCAATGGTGTGGTCGAGGCGCACAAAACCACCGCGGTCGCGGAGACGATGGCGATGGTACTGGCTGAGCTCGGTGAGTTTCGTGGGGCAGTCGAATGGCAGCAAGTGGCGATAGATGTCGCCCGAGATGCTGGGCGTCCAGATCTGGCGGAGCAGATGTCGGTCAATTTCGTGCGATACACCCGCGGTGAGCCGTGTCGAATCCCATGGCGTGACGATGAGCCGGAACAGCGTCCAGGGCCCGTCGTCGACCTCGCGTTGCTTGGCCCGGGACCTCTACCTCTGCCGGGGCTGTAGGCGTGCCCAGAGAATAAGCTCAGACAGGAGATCGGACCATGTTTCGCATCCATCCAGATAGAGGGCTTGTCGCTGCTGGGTTGTTGGTCGGTCTCGTGAGTGTCGGCGGGGTGGGTGTCTCGGGGCAGCAGCCGCCGGAGAGCATTCCGATTCCGCCGATCTTGCTCGACGAGAGCTGGGTGGACGCCCGCCGAGCCACGCAGCTAGCGACAACGGGCGAGTTCGACGTGTTCCACGACTTCCGCTTTACGGACCAGGTCGGTGACAGCGGCATCACCTTCGAGCATCGAATCGTCGCCGACGCTGGCAAGACCTACAAAGCTGTTCACTATGACCACGGGAATGGGGTAGCCGTGGCGGATGTGGATGGCGACGGCCTCGACGATCTGTATTTTGTGACCCAAGTCGGCGCAAATGGGCTCTGGAGGAACCTCGGTGATGGCCAGTTCGAGGATGTCACGGAACGGGCGAGGGTCGGTGTCGCCGGACGAATCGGGGTGACGGCATCGTTCGCCGATATCGACAACGACGGAGACCCCGACCTCTATGTGACGACGGTTCGTGGTGGCAACGTCTTATTCGAGAACACCGGGGATGGGACCTACCGGGACATCTCGGCTACGTCCGGGCTCGGCTACGTCGGCCACTCGTCCGGCGCCGTGTTCTTCGACTACAACCGCGACGGACGCCTGGATCTCTTTCTCACCAACGTGGGTCAATACACAACCGACGAGATTGGCGGAGATGGCTATCAGTACTACGTGGGCATCGATCCGGATGCCTTTCAAGGGCACCTGAATCCCGAGCGGACCGAGCAGAGCATCCTTTTCAGAAACGAGGGTGATAACCGTTTTGTCGATGTGTCGGCCGAGGCTGGGTTGCAAGATGGTAGATGGTCTGGTGACGCGAGCCCCATCGACGTCAACGAGGATGGCTGGATCGATCTGTATGTCCTGAGCATGCAGGGAGATGACGAGTATTACGAGAACGTGGGAGGTACTCGGTTTGTGGCGCGTGGCCGCGAGCTCTTTCCCCGTACCTCGTGGGGGGCGATGGGGATTCAGGTTCTCGACTTCAACAACGACGGCCGATTGGACATTTACATCACCGATATGCACTCAGACATGAGCCAAGAGGTTGGCCCGACCGAAGAGAAGCGCAAGGCGATCATGATCTGGGATTTCGTGGGCGACGGGTCAACGAGTCTCTGGGGCAACGCGTTCTTTCTCAACCTGGGGTCGGGACAGTTCCGAGAGGTGTCGGACGAGATCGGGGCGGAGAATTACTGGCCCTGGGGCCCCAGCGCGGGGGATCTCAATGCGGATGGGTACGAGGATGTGTTTGTGGCGTCGAGCATGAACTTTCCGTTCCGGTACGGAGTAAATTCGGTGTTGCTGAACAACGCGGGCGAGCGGTTTCTGGACGCCGAGTTCATCCTTGGGGTCGAACCGCGGGACGGCGGACTGACCATCCCGTGGTTCGAGCTCGGTGCGGAGGACCGTCTCCCTGGTTTTACCGGGACCCCGCGGGACGTCATCATCAGGGCGGCGCGCGGCTCGCGGTCGGCCGTGATCTTCGACCTTGATGACGATGGAGACCTGGACATCGTCACCAACGAGTTCAACGCGGCACCGATGGTGCTGGTCAGTAATCTCGCCGAGCAGACAGGTGTTCGTTATCTCAAGATCCAGCTGACCGGCACCACGTCCAATCGCAGCGGGTTTGGGGCCATTGTTCGGGTCACCGCCGGGGGGCGCACCTACACCCAGCTCAACGACGGCAAGTCCGGATATCTCTCTCAGAGCTCATACCCACTCTATTTTGGTCTCGGCGCCGCCGACGCGGTCGAGAGTATTGCGGTCGAGTGGCCATCCGGCACGGAACAGACCGTGTCAGGGCCGATCGCGGTCAACACGCGTATCGAGATCACGGAAGGCTAGCGTCTAGATCCGGGTGTCTGAGACGCTTCGAACGGCGCTCGTGACGGGTGCGAACCGTGGCATC
>JAYZGM010000090.1:0-5734 GCA_036336225.1 Acidobacteriota bacterium
CGACGAGTATCTCGAGGGCGTCCGTGACGTCGAACGGCGCATCCAACGAGCGGAGCAACGCCAGAGCTACGACCTTCCGGAGGTGGTGCAACCCGAGGGCATTCCGGCCACCTTCGCCGAGCACGTGCGACTGATGTTTGACCTACAGTTGCTGGCGCACCAAATCGATCTCACGCGAGTGTCGACGTTCATGCTCGGACGCGAGGTGAGCTCGCGCACCTACACTGAGATCGGTATCCCCGACGCGCACCATCCCCTGTCGCATCACGAGTACAACCCGGAGAAGATTGCGCAGATGTCGAAGATCAACGCGTATCATGCGACTTTCTTTGCGGAGTATCTGGAGAAGCTTCGGACAACGCCTGACGGCGACGGGTCGCTGCTTGACAACATGCTGCTCATCTACGGGTGTGGCATGTCGGACAGCAACGCCCACAGCCCGCTCGATCTGCCGGTGCTGCTGCTCGGAGGCTGTGGCGGTACGCTCGAAGGTAACCGCCACTTACGCTACGCGGACGATCCGCTGATGCCGAACCTGCTGGTGTCGCTGATGGATAAATTGAATGTACCGGTCGAGAAGTTGGGGATGAGTGACGGCCGTTTGAGTGTCGATCGATTGACGGGGGTGTAGCCGGGGCGAAGCCCCGACTAGTTGTTGGCGCCCAGGCGCCGGAGCAGCTCGACCGTCGGGTTTGCCGTGTCGTCGCCACCACGTCCGGTGGCCATTGCCAACGGGGTCTGTCCGTTGGCGTTCTGGGCGGACAGGTCGGCACCTCGCCCCACGAGCAGTTCCACCACTGTATCGAGACGGCGTGAAGCGGCGACGTGAAGCGCCGTGTTTCCCTCGTCATCTGCTGCTGCGATGTCGGCACCATGGTCGAGCGCAATCGTCACAGCGTCGAGCACGCGGCGTTCGTTGACCGCCGGGTTAGCTGTCAAGCCAGGCTCTTGGCGGCGCCGCGCCGCCGTGGCGGCATGAAGCGCGGTCGTTCCGTTCGTCATGGCGACGCTGGCATCTGCGCCGTGTTCGCTCAGACTGTGCATGATGGCCGGTTCTGAGAAGTGGGCGGCAAGCCAGAAGGACGTCGCCCCGACAACGTCGTGTTCCAGCACATAGTCTGGGCTGTTCCGACGCCCTTCGCTCCCACGCGTCACGAGAGCGTTCACATCGGCCCCGGCCGCCAGCAGTGCGTCGGCCACCACGGCGTCTCCCCGCAGCGTTGCCGCGTGCAGCGCGGTGTAGCCAGCCCCGTTTGTGTTCGGATCGGCCCCCTGGTCCAGCAGATAGAGAGCGAGCTCGGTATGGCCGCTGTGGGCGGCGACGACGAGGGCACTCGTCCCAACGGGCGCAGTGTCGTTTGCGTCGGCGCCAGCGTCGATCAGATACCGAGCGGCATCGAGATCTCCGTGTCGCGCGGCGAAGAGCAACGGGCTGTTTCCACCCTGCGTGACGTCGGCCACACCGGACGGATTGAAGCCGGCGGTACGGGTATGAATACGCCGTGGACGCTGGGCGGACCGAACAGTGATGTCAGCGCCGAGGTCGAGCAATGTTTTAACGACGGCAGATTGACGTTCGGCAATTGCCCACATCATCGCCGTCTGTCCGCGGGTGTGCTCGGTCGCGTCGATCGTGGCTCCATGTTCCACGAGGAGCCGTACAGCATCGGTCGAGCCGGTGCGGGCTGCCATCATCAGCACGGTCTCACCAGATGGTAGTGCCGCGTTCGGGTCGGCGCTAGCCTCGAGCAAGCGCTTGACCATGGTGGCGCTGCCATTCTGAGCGGCAAGCCACAATGGCGTCGCACCGAATTCATTGGCCGCGCCGGCATCTGCGGTTGCCGCAAGGAGCGCGTCGGCCATTGCGACATCGTCGTGATGCGCGGCCCAGTGGAGCGCCGTGGCACCGTCTGTCTGGGTCGTGTTCGGATCGACGCCGTCGGCGAGTAACGCATCGACGCGATCCGCGTCTGCTGCCTTGGCCGCCGCGAGCAGCTGCGTAGAAGGCGCTGCGTCTTGGGCAACGGCGACGGCGCAGATACTACCAAGAATCACGAGCGCCAGAAACGCTGTTGCTAGAATTCCTTGAAGATAACGATGTCTGATCACTGAGCACCCACTGAAAGTGTTTAGGAACCTGTACAGATTACCGCGCCGCGACCGTGCGTTCAATGACGTTTGACGATCCGTTCTAGCCCATTCGGCGTTATCATGGTGCAGATGAGAAACGCTGGGGGCGGTATGTCTGGGCTCCTCGCTGCCGTCGTCGCTACGCTAGTGTTGCCTGCGGTCGTCGCCGCGCAGGACGAGGCGCAGGCGATGCTCGACAGCTATTGTGTCCGTTGCCACAACGAGCGGACCCTGACCGCTAATCTTGCGCTCGACCAAAAGGACCTGGCCAACGTCGCGGCCGACGCGGAAACTTGGGAGAAGGTCTTGGTCAAGCTTCGGGCGCAGACAATGCCGCCGGGAAACGGCCCGCGTCCCGACGACGCTACCTACCGCCGTGTGGCGACGTGGCTCGAAGGTGAAATCGACCAGGTGGCGCTGGTACATCCCGATCCCGGACGGGGCGAGACGTTCCACCGACTGAATCGAGCGGAATACCACGGCGCGATTCGCGACCTCCTTGCGGTTGATGTTGACGTCGCGTCGATGTTACCGGCGGACAATACCTATGAGCACGGGTTCGATAACAATGGCGAGATGCTGTCGATTTCACCTGACCTCGTCAATCGCTACCTATCGGCGGCACGCAAGATTAGTCGGCTCGCGATTGGGGTGCCCCCACTCGGGCCGGCTGTGTCGAGCTATCGGGTTCATCCGTGGATGTTGCAGGACGGACGTCAGGATAACGACCTGTCGTTCGGCTCGCGTGGCGGGATTGCGATTCCGCACTACTTTCCGGTGGACGGGGAGTACGCGTTGCGGATTCGGCTCCACCGCAACTTTTCCGACTACATCATCGGTTTCGCCGCTCCCCAGGACATCGATGTTCGGGTCGACGGCGTGCTCGTAACACGATTCTCGGTCGGTGATGCTGGGACCAAAGGCGAAATGGCCCCGCTCAGTTTCTCCGGCAACATCGCTGGTGACCCCGACTGGGAGTACTACATGAACACCGGTGACGAGGGACTTGAAGTACGCTTTGACGCCAAGGCCGGCCCACGAACCGTCGGCGTGTCGTTCATTCGTCGCTACTCGGAGTCCGAAGGAGTCTTGCAGCCGCGCAACCGTGGCTACGGCCGCTTCGTCGATGAACGTTACGACGAGAACGCCTTGGTCGAGCTCGTATCGATCGGCGGGCCGTATCGGGTCGACGGGGCCGGAGATACACCGGCGCGTCGGGAGATCTTCGCTTGTCGGCCGGACGCAGCGGTTGCGGAGCGATCGTGCGCCGAGACGATTCTTGGCCGGCTGGCGCGCCGGGCGTATCGGCGTCCGGTGACTGACGGTGACGTTGCGACGCTGATGACGTTCTTTGATCAAGGTCGGCGTGACGGCACCTTCGACGACGGTATTCAGTTTGCGTTGGAGCGGATGCTGGTCGATCCCGACTTTCTGTTCCGCATCGAGCGTGATCCGACCGACATCGGGCCCGGAACCCCGTATCAAGTGGATGACCTTGAGCTGGCGTCGCGACTGTCGTTCTTCCTGTGGAGCAGCATTCCGGACGACGAACTGCTCGGGCTAGCGGAGCGCGGCGATCTGAGTGACCCGAAAGTGCTCGAGCAGCAGACCCGTCGCCTGCTGGACGATCCGCGGAGCCGTGCCCTAGTGGACAACTTTGTGAGCCAGTGGCTCCGACTCCGTAATCTTGACGACCAGGAGCGGGAATCGGCCGAGTACCCCGAGTTCGACGAAAACCTCCGCGAGGCGTTTCGGACGGAAACGGAGATGTTTGTCGAGAGTACGATCCGCGAGGATCGGAGCCTACTCGACCTTTTGAGCGCGAACTACACGTTTGTCAATGAACGTCTCGCACGTCACTATGGCATCCCGAACATCTACGGCGAGCGATTCCGCCGCGTCACGTTTGATGCCGACTATTCACGTGGAGGCCTCCTCGGACACGGCGGCCTCTTGATGGTGACATCGCATCCGAACCGGACGTCGCCGGTGCTGCGGGGCAAGTGGCTGCTCGAGAGCATTCTTGGGGCACCACCGCCTGAGCCGCCGGCGGACGTTCCCGGGTTGCCGGACCGTGGGGAGGAAGGCGAGCCGGAGTCGGTGCGGCATCGCTTGGAGCGGCACCGCGAGAATTTGGTCTGTTCGAGTTGTCATGCGCCGATGGATCCGCTCGGCTTCGCCTTGGAAAACTTTGACGCGATCGGGAGCTGGCGGGACACGGGCGAGGCGGGGCAGCCAATCGACGCCTCGGCCACGATGCCGAGCGGTGCGGAATTTGATGGTCCGGCGGGATTGCGAGACGTGCTGCTGGGCCGTGGCGACAGCTTTGCTCGTACGGTGACTGAGAAGCTGCTCGCGTATGCGCTTGGTCGCGGGCTTGAGTTTGCCGACCAGCCCAGCGTTCGGCAAGTCGTGCAGAATGCGGCGGTCGACGACTACCGGTGGTCGTCTGTCGTCGTCGGGATCGTCGAGAGCGCACCGTTTCAGTGGCGGCGTTCGCGCACAGCCGACGAGACGCAGGAAAGGACGGAGCCATGATCATCCGGAAGATGTCGTTGCCACGGCGGACGGTGCTGCGGGGATTGGGGGCCACGGTGGCGCTTCCACTGCTCGATGCGATGGTGCCTGCGTTGTCTGGTATTTCAGGTCGTGCGGCTGAGCCGGTGCGTCGCTTGGGATGGGTTTACGCTCCAAACGGAATGGCTATGGATGCGTGGATGCCGACTGCAGCGGAGTCTCTAGAGCTGTCAACTACGCTGAGTCCGCTGGCGTCGTATCGCGAGCAAATGGTTGTGCTTAGTGGTCTTGCACAAGGTCAGGCTGAGGCGCTTGGTGATGGAAACGGTGAGCATACGCGAGCGACAGCGACCTGGTTGAACGGAGTGCATCCTCGTGAAACACAAGGTGCGGATGTGCGCGCGGGAAAGACCGCTGATCAAATCGCTGCGGACCAACTTGGCCAGAGCACGCCACTCAGCTCGTTGGAGCTTGCGATCGATCAGGACTTTCTCGTCGGCAATTGTGACAACGGGTACAGCTGCATATACATGAACACCATTTCGTGGCGGGATGACACGACACCGCTTCCGATGGAAAACAATCCGCGAGTTGTTTTTGAGCGACTCTTTGGTGAGAGTGGTTCGACAGCAGACAGGCAATCTGAATTTAAGAAAGACCGCAGTATTCTTGATGCCATCACGAGTGACTTGGCGCGGTTGCAGCGTGATGTCGGTGTAAGCGATCGGGCTCGTGTTGATCAATATTTGGATGCCGTGCGTGCGATTGAGCGTCGCATCCAACTTTCAGAAAAGAACGACACAGAGTTACCTGAGCTCGAGCGCCCCGTCGGTATTCCAGAGTCTTATCAGGAACATGTGGAGCTGATGTTTGACCTGATGGTCTTGGCGTATCAAGTCGATATGACTCGTGTGTTTACATTCATGCTTGGGCGTGAACTGAACGGACGAGCCTATCCCGAGATCGGAATTCCCGATTCCCACCATGGTTTGTCCCATCATCGTTATGAGGCGGCAAAACTCGCGCAGCTTGCCAAGATCAATACTTACCATGTATCCCTGTTTAGACACTTTCTTGATGAATTGGC
>JAYZGM010000091.1:0-8391 GCA_036336225.1 Acidobacteriota bacterium
ATGCACTAAGGGCGGGGTACAGTATCGATGAGACGGTCGCCAACCTAGAACTTCCGGAAAAGTATCGCGGCTATGACCTGAACCACGCGAGATCCTATGTCCAGACCGTCGTCGCCGAGCTCCGGTAGAACGTCCTTGAGCCGCCCCGGTGAAATGAAGAACCGTGGAGCCTGATCCAACGACGTGGCACCAGCCCGTATGGGTGGGCCGGAGCACCGCATGAGAGGGTCTTCGCGGTGAAGACCCGGTCGCTCCGAGGCCGGCTCCACATCCTCCCGCGGTGGTGGCACACATCTCGGGTCACCGATGCCCCGAACGATAAGCCGCCGATGACGGCTGGCCCGGTCAAGAGCAGGTGGCCTGGACCAGGAGCGAGCACGCCAGCATAGAATTCCCGGGTGAGCTAGATCCGAACGATCGACGAAGCGGACGCCGGGGACGAGCTGGCGGAGCTCTACGGGCACATGCTGGACCCGGGCTCGGGCAAGGTGGACCACGTACTCAAAGTGCACTCCCTTCACCCCCAACTGGACCCTCTACCGCGCCACCATGCGCGGGACACGCTCCCTCCCCAAGGTGGACCGCGAGATGATCGCCGTCGTCGTCAGCAAGGCAAACGACTGCCACTACTGAATCGTGCATCACCGGCGCGGTCTGCGCCGGCTCCTGAAGAACAACGCCCTGGCGGAACGCATCGTCGCGGACTGGCGCGGGGCGGAGCTGGACGGACGGCGAGGGGCGATCCTCGCCTATGCCGAGAAGCTGACGTGCGCCCCGAGCTCGGTTCGGCGCGACGACGTCGACGCGCTGCGGGCGGTCGGTCTGACGGACGGAGACATCCTCGCCGTGGCGGAGGTCGTCGGCTACTACGCCTATGCCAACCGGATCGTGGATGGCCTCGGCGTAGAGCTGGAGGACGGCGGCTGAGCGAGGAGCGTTGTGCCTGGTTGGCCTAGCAGAGCCGTCTCCAACCGCATTCTGAAATTATCCAGCGTCTAACCGGCTACCGAGCCCTACTCCATGGGGCTCGACGCGAGGCCTTGGGACCTTCGTGCCTCGGCTGTGGGGGCTGCTTGCGCAGACCGGCTCCACCGAATCAACGCCGTTTTCAACTATTCTGAGTGTGCAGAGATGGTTCGCCTGGCCCGTCGGCGCGGATGCAAACGCTCGGTGCCGTCATGGCCTGCACCGACGGCCCAGACTCCGGATGTGTCGTACGTAGCACTCCTGCAGTCGGATGGGTCTCGTCACCAACCGCGAAGGATACACACATCTTCGACGATCGAGTTCCCTTGGTGGCATCGTAGGGGCCACTGCGCGCCCTGCAAAAAAAACAAAAGGCCAACCGGCAATGCCGATTGGCCCAGTTTTAGTGGTGGGCGCTAGTGGATTCGAACCACTGACCCCCGCCGTGTGAAGGCGATGCTCTACCACTGAGCCAAGCGCCCACTCTGGATGCAACGGCTATTGTACCTCAACGGTCCCCTCCCAACCCTCACCCTGCTTGCTTCGCCCGACCGCGACACGCTCACGGCACCGCGTCAAGCAGGGCCTGTAGCATGGCTGCATACCGCGCATCCGCGTCGGTCTGGGTGTCCCCAGCGTTCTCAAATCTGACCATCGTGCCCGCCATATCTACGCTGTCGCCAGCGTCACCCACGCGAAGTCCGTCGGCACCCGTGTCGGTCACGAGCAGCCTACTCCCCGCCACCGAAGCAGTATTGAGGTCGATATAGACCTCGCGATAGCTACCCGCGGCGACCTTCTCTTCGATATACACGGGCACCTCGTATTCCGCTGACACAACCAAGAGACGACCCGGGAAGTGGAGCGCAGCCACGAAGCGACCCGTCCCCTCGCGAGCAGCGATACTGCCGAGTTCCGCGTCTGCCAAGACCGTCGCGAGCTGCGCAGCCACTGGCGCCGACACGGAATCTGATGTGCCCACCGCCTCGGGATCCTGGCCCGGCGATGCCGACACCGACGCCTGCGCCAGCCCCCCCCCGATAAACATCGTGACCACCGTAACCATTGCCGGTCTCGCTACACACCGAACCTGTGTCAGCATGCTCCCTCCTATCTCGTGGCCTGGACCGTGTCCTGCTCCGTCGCGGCGGCGGACTCACGCCCCTCGCGACCACCGGTAGCTCTCGTGGCCGGCGCCGGTCTCTGCAAATGAACCAACACCGCGCTCAGAGCCTCCAGGAGCGCTAATCCGTGTTTCGCCGGCGCAACCACTACCTCATGAACCACATCGAGCGTCTCTTCAGCCCGATCGACCAGCCGTGTGACCACCTCATCGGCACGCTCGACCTGGGTCGCCGCGATCTTTGTGGCCCAACTGGCGTCGTCCGCGATCTGGTGCACCTGTGCGAGCAATGGGTCAACGTCGTGCTCGAGCCGATCAACGAGTCGACCTATTCGTCGGGCCAGACGCACTCCATACAGGATGATGCCAACCTGGATCAACGCCATCGCGCCCGTCGCCGCCGCGATGACGGCCAGGAACACCGTCGACCATGTGGTCACACGGACGCCTCGTTGACATCCTCAACGCAACTCTCTGCCCGGAGATACGCCTCCCGCCCGTAGTCAAGCGCTTCGTCCAGGTGCGCACCGTGACGACTGACGAACGCCATCCACACCGCGCCACCCCTGTGTCTCTTCCCCATTTCACACTCCCGTCATGGAGCTACCGCCTGACTCCGTCGTTGCATGCAAGACACCGGCGCCGCCGCGGCCGTAACCTTTGTGAGCTGTCTAGAGCTTCGGATCATCTCACAGTTTCATGCAAAACGATCCCGGAGGCGACGTCCGCTCGTGCCACAGGTCACGACACCGCGAAGCCGGGGCTCCGTAACGAGCGAATCTTGTCGCGAAGCGCGGCGGCACGCTCGAACTCCAGGTTGGCTGCTGCCTCACGCATCTCCGTCTCCAGCGCGCGCAGATGGGTGTCAAGCTCTGCTTGCGTGGCAAAAGACTCTTGTGGCTCTCGAACGACCGGCACGGTAACATAGTCTCGCTCATAGACCCCAGACAAGACGTCATCGATGTCCTTGACGATCGATTCCGGGGTGAGCCCGTGCTCTTGGTTGAAGGCCTTCTGGAGTTTTCGCCGACGCTCCATCTCCTCTAACGCCGTCCGCATCGAATTGGTCATGACGTCGGCATACATGACCACCCGCCCGTGGACATTGCGTGCCGCCCGACCTGCGGTCTGGATGAGCGAGCCCGACGACCGAAGAAATCCCTCTTTGTCCGCGTCCAGGATGGCCACCAGGGAAACCTCCGGAAGGTCGAGTCCCTCCCGAAGCAGATTGATCCCCACCAACACATCGAAGATACCCCGACGCAAATCGCGGAGGATCTGCATGCGTTCGAGGGTCTCGACCTCCGAGTGCAGATAGCGGACCCGCACCCCAAGCTCTTGATAAAACTGGCTCAGGTCTTCCGCCATACGTTTGGTGAGCGTGGTCACCAGGACGCGTTCCTGACGGGCAACACGTTGTCTGATCTCATGGAGGAGGTCATCGACCTGCCCCTTGACGGGTCGCACGTCAACCTCCGGATCGATCAGCCCGGTTGGCCGGATGATCTGCTCCACCACCACCCCCTGGCTCTGCTCGAGCTCGTACGCACCTGGGGTGGCGGATACAAAGATGACCTGTCCGAGCCGGGCTTTCCACTCATCAAACGTCAGCGGTCGATTGTCCAGTGCGGATGGCAACCGGAATCCATGTTCGACGAGCACTGCTTTCCGCGACCGGTCACCGTGATACATCCCCCGCACCTGAGGCACGGTCTGATGGCATTCGTCCACAATCGTGAGGGCGTCAGGCGGGAGATAGTCCAGCAAGGTCGGAGGAGGCTCACCCGGGGCTCGGCCTGAGAGGTGCCGTGCGTAGTTCTCGATACCGTGGCAATAGCCGATCTCCCGCATCATCTCGATGTCAAACATCGTTCGCTGGTGAAGCCGCTGCGCCTCCAGCACCTTCCCCAGCGATTCCAGGTCACCGCGTCGTTGTTCCAGCTCGGACTTGATCGTCTCCACTGCCTGCAAAGTGCGCGAGCGCGGCGTTACGAAATGCGACTTCGGATACACCGCGACCTTGTCGTGACGACGGAGCGTGTGCCCCGTGAGTGGGTCAAAACTGATGAGCTCGTCCACCTCATCCCCAAACAGCTCGATACGCAGCGCGACGTTCTCATACGACGGATGCACTTCGACCACGTCGCCTCGCACGCGAAACGTGCCCCGCCCAAAGTCGTGGTCGTTCCGCTCGTATTGAATCTCAACCAGTTTCCGGAGAATCCAATCCCGTTCGACCCGCTGACCTCGCTCGAGCGGGAGCATCAAACCGTAGTACGCTTCTGGCGATCCCAACCCGTAGATACAGGACACACTGGCCACGATCAGGACATCGCGACGCTCAAAGAGCGCTCTCGTCGCCGACAGTCGCATCCGGTCGATCTCGTCATTGATGGTGGCCTCCTTCTCGATATACGAATCGCTGGAGGGCACATAGGCCTCCGGCTGGTAATAGTCGTAATAGCTGACGAAATACTCGACTGCGTTCTCCGGAAAGAAGCGTCGAAATTCAAGAAACAACTGTGCCGCCAAGGTCTTGTTGTGCACCATGACCAACGTCGGGCGGTTGACCCGCGCAATGGCATGGGCCATCGTGAACGTCTTACCCGAGCCGGTGACCCCAAGGAGTACCTGGTGGCGGTCGCCCCGCTTGAGCGCGTCGGTCAGCTCTTCCACGGCCCGAGGTTGATCGCCCCGGAGCTCGAAATCGCTCACCAGTGTGAAGTGATCGTAAGTGGATGCCACGACGTCGATCCGTCTCTGCACCCGGTGGGTCTGCCGAGCATGCCCGGGTGTCGTTTATCTAGCGGCCCGCGGTAAAACCCGTGTCCCACGGAGAGTGGCGCTGAAACCGACCAGGCGCAACGAGAGGGCGATTTGGGTATTTTCGACCCCGTAGGATCAAAGCCGGACGGCGTCCCTTTGCGGGATATAGCGGCGCTCGACTGCAACGGGGCGTTTACCACTGCCTACTGGGCTCTGACCCAGGCTCGATGTAGGGCGCGAAATATCCTTCGCGCGTACGTATCTCAAGCCGGTCAGGGTTGTCTGGTGTGTCCTGAGGTGTGATGGTGACGCGACGCCACGCACCGTCCCTGGTCGGGTCGGTCGAGACATAGCCCAACGAGTAACGGTTCTCCAGCTCATCGCGTATCTGAGCATAGATCTCATCGAGTTCGTCGACCGAGCCCGGAAAGTAGGCCTGCCCCCCGGTGAGCCCCGCGATCTCTTCGAGCTGGAGTCGCTCGCGCATACGGCGGGCCGTCCGCCGCTGTCCCTGAAAACCGACCACATACGCCGTCACGTCCGAGGCGCGGACGAGATCCAACAGCTCGTTGAAGCGGATGCGGCTTCGGGTATCGCCACCGTCGGTATACAGCAGGAGTATCTTGTGGCCGTCTTGAGAAAACGCGCCATCCAGATAGACCCCGAGCGCGTCATAGAGCGCGGTCATTCCCGCCGTCTCCTGGCTCCGCAGCCGCTCGACCAGACGGGGAAAATCGACCTGCAGGAATCGACTCACTCGTACCTGCTCATCAAATCCGACCAGGGTCGTGTCGGTGGCGAAATCAAGACGTCGCAAGAACCGGATCGCGGCCGTCTTCGCAAAGTCGGCGTCCGCGTTCATGCTGGCGCTCGAATCGAACAACACGCCAAGGTGGAGCGGCATCGTCTCGAGGTCGCCGGCAATACCGCGGGCAAAAAACGCAATGTCTTGCTCGCGCCCCTCTTCGGTAACCACAAAGTTATCCCGCGTCAGACTCGCCACCGGATTCCCGTCGTCGTCAACCACGGTCACCCCGAACCGGACGAGGTCAACACCGCTGCGAAACACCGGCTGAGCCGAAACGGTTGTTACCGCTGTCGTCAACAACGCAAGCACGTGCATGGCTCGGAGCATCGACCGCATCTTATCCGAATCCGCTAATGTGGTCAGCGCCGTGGGGACACCCCCGCGTCCCACCGAGAAAGGTGATCCACCCCGGTGCAAGGCGTGAGGAGGGAGCAAACCGATAGTTTCGACCGAGGACAATGCCGCTCCGCCAAGGTGCCCCGACCGGGACTTGTACCGCGAATTACGGATACCGGGGACTAGACACGAGCGGCAGTCTATAATGCCAATCGGGAGGCAAAACGCTTACGCCCGGTTGAACCATGAAGTGTCTCGCTGTTTGCCAGAACGAGTTCGTGATTCGTCTTCTGGCTGGCGCGCTCAGCTCCACGCAAGAGTTGGAGTTCGTGGTCGAAGACAAGCTGCTAGCCAGACGCCTTCACGATCTCGACGTGAAATTCCACGTCGCAAATCCGCGCCGGGTTGACACATATCTGCAAGCCGCGATCAACCCCACCACCTGCGTCCTGATCGAAGAGGCCGCCCGGCGGAGTCCCAAGCGCACAATCGAAGCGATACGCGACGCCGGTGGCGTGCTCGTGTATCTGCTCGACGTCGGGCACTCCTGCACCGCCAAACAACGCGAACGCCATCACGGACTCGACGTGATGCGGCTCGCGCTGGCTGATCTAATCCGGAGCACCCTGCGCACAGAACTCGACCGGTCGCTGACGCGGGCGCGGGTCGAGCAGTATCAGCGGTATCTCGCTGACGCGGAGCGGGTCCTCATCCTGCTCCACAATGACCCCGACCCCGACGCGATGGCGAGCGGCTTGGCGTTACGAACGCTCCTCCATCGAACAAAGACCACCGCGATTCTTGGGGCGTTTCAAGGTGTCACCCGACCGGAAAACCTCAGGATGGCCAGCCTTCTGGGAATTCATGTAGAGCAGCTCAACCGCTCCTCGTTGGCCGGTTTCGCCCGCATCGCCACCGTTGATGTTCAACCCCACTATTTCGGCAGGTTAATCAACCATGTCGATCTCGTCATCGACCATCACCCCGCGCGAGCCGGATATAGCGCCGCGTTCAAAGACATTCGACCGGACTACGGGTCGACGTGCACGATTCTGACCGAACACCTCCGCGCGGTTGATGCGAACATCTCGGAGCGCACCGCCACGGCAATGCTCTATGCGATCAAGTCGGACACACTCTTTCTCTCGCGTCATACGGACGAGCCCGATCTGGACGCGTTTCGTTTTCTCTATCCGCTCGCGAATACCGCGCTGGTTCGCAAGATGGAAGGGTCAGAAACGACCCTCGAGCGGCTATCGTTTCTGGCCAAGGCCGCACGCGGTGGCATGGTGACTGGGTCGCTCTACTCGACACATCTGGGTGAGGTACCCCGCGAGGACGTGGTCGCCTTCGTCGCCGATTTCCTCCTCCAGATCGAGGAGGTGACCTGGGTAGTCGTCTCCGGGATTGTCCACGGCGACCTCGTCATTTCCGTGCGGAATCTCGGCGACTCACGACACGCGGGTGAGTTCGTGAAACAGTCATTTGGCGATATCGGGAATGCTGGGGGGCACCGCGCCATGGCCAAGGTGGTCGCTCCACTCGCCCGTGCCGGTCAAAAATTCGGATCCCTCGACCCGGCACGGCTCAGAACCGCGATCCATGCCACCGCCGCCGCGTTTCTCGACGCGCCCCCGACTCCCGCGAGACGACGTGGGGCGACCCCCGCGACGGGCTTGCAACGACGAGCGTAAGAAACGTCAGTCTTGCCCGCCACGCGCTACCGGTTCGATCTGCTCCCCGCTGGCGGCAAGTACCGGTCCTATAAACTGTCGATGTCCGTCGTCATACCCACGTTCGATGAGTTCTTTCACCGTCCACACGCGGTCTGACCGCTCGTCATATCCACCACGAAAATCAAACGGACCAAGCGGATTGTGCCCCGGACGGATCTCAAACACCTCCTGAAACAGCCCTGGCCGGGCGGCCAGGGCGTCCCGCATCGCGGTCTCCTCCCGTGAGGTCCACGACTCGCCGAGTCGACCCACGGGGTCACGACGACTCGCATCAAGCGCCTGTGATTCCATCGACGTTCGAAGCGCCGACACGAGAATGACCTGCTCCGCACCTGCGTGAGCGACCTCATCGAGCAACCGGCCCACCGCTTCAGGTCGATCACATAACCGATGGCTTTCGCCGCGCCACCCGCTCCCAGTCGCGAACCGGCCCAACCAGGGCTCGGTGGCCACCGGCAAGCTGACCGATGCGGCCAGAACATCGAACGCGTGTCGGGAGGCGCGCCCTCCGAGGTCCAACGCTTCGAGCGCTCGTTCCCCCGGGGCTACACTCCGGCGCCGGAAAAACCGCCGCCGAAAGGGTTCCGCCAGCAGGGCAAACACGAGGTCTCGCCGGCCATCAAGGTCATGTACCGTCACGAGGAGTTCACGAAACC
>JAYZGM010000092.1:0-5509 GCA_036336225.1 Acidobacteriota bacterium
GCTGAACGCGGTGAGTCCAGAACACGCATAGGTGCACGCCACCTCGATGGGTCACTGACCGAAATCGAAGAGATACTTGGGATGCGGAACCAGGACATGATCGCTAAACCCACCGTCGCGCAGAACACCAAGCGCTCTGAACTGGGCGCACAGATGCTCATCTCCAGCGTGGCAGGTGTCACACTTCCCACACCCGATCCATGGGTATACAACCCGGCGTGCCCCGGGCTCGATGTCGGTGGCGTCAGGACCATGGTCGGCGACGACACCGGCGATTTCACGTCCCAAGGTGAGGGGGAGCGTCCGCCCCTTGGCGAGGTCAAGGCGCTTGCCAGCCCCCAGATCAAAAAACCCGTCCCTCAGATGAACGTCGCTATGACACACGCCACACGCCTCGATCCGGACGAGCACTTCGGTGCCAACCGGGATCGGGGTTTCGGTGTCGACTCGCTCCAGGGGCTGGCCAAACTCCGTGAGCTGATAGCTGATCACAGGTCTTTCGCGCCGCACGGATACGGTTCGGACTCACCTGGACTGAGCCGAGTGCCGGTCGGACGCGAGCCGCCGAACGCCGACGCCACGCCGCATACGACTACCGCGCCAGTGACACGGTCCCATAGATGAAGAAGTGCTCACTCACTCGGACATCGCCTCTCCACCCCAGTGGCTCCAGGCGTCGCCTCAGTCGCGCGGGATCCCAGAACACCTTGACGATCTCAAAAGTCCGCCCATCGTTAAGGGCGCGTCGCTGGGTCACGCGATCACGGTCGAGGAGGTGGTTCGAGGTCGACGACTCCCGGTGTTCGCGATTGTCCACCAGGAACACCGTGCCCCCCGGAGCAACGATCTGGCGTAGGCGCTCCCAGAAGGCCTCGAACCGGGATGGGGGCACATGTGACAGCCAGAAGCCAAAGAAGATGAAATCGTATGTCTCATCCGGCTCCCAGCGAAAAATATCGCATTGCAGGTATCGGACCGCGTCGGAACGGACCCGTGCGCGGTTCCGGAGGAGCACTTCCCGTGAAGCATCGACCGCCGTCAGCACGCCATCGTAACGGGCCAACTGGCACGTCCACAGACCGGTACCACATGCCAACTCGAGCATCCGACCCGTCGGTCCGAGCGCATCAAGCGCGTCCCGCACCTCACTGATCTCTTGTCGCCAGAGGTGGGTGTGCACAGGACCGTGGTTGTAGCGTCCCTGCCGATTGAACCACTCGTCATACTCAGGCGCACGATTCCGATAGTACCGGATCTGTTCCTCAACCAGCGCCTGATCGGCGTCCGACATTCGTCTGTGTACTCCTCGTCTACCCGTCTGTCCCTCAGCCGCGAGCCGATCTGGCGCCTCGCCGCTTCAACCGAAACGACCATCCCGCACCCGCCGGCACCTTGGTCCGCCGGTCCGTGCTCATGAGAGCGCCTGCCCCAGATCGGCGAGCAGATCGTCGACCGCCTCGATGCCGACCGACAGACGTAAGAGGTTGTCTGGCACTCTCGTACCGGGTCCCTCCACTGGGGCTCGGTGCTCTACCAGGCTCTCCACCCCGCCCAACGACGTTGCATTCTTAAAAAGCCGGAGTCGACCGGCCACCCGACGCGCCGCATCCGCCCCACCCTCGACCCGAAACGACACCAACAAGCCAAACGCCCCAGACATCTGACGGGCCGCCGCCGCGTGCAAGGGATGCGAAGGCAAACCGGGATAATACACCTCGCTCACCGCATCGTGGGACACGAGCCACTCGGCAATACGTAACGCGCTCGCCGAAGAATGTGGCACACGCAGGAACAAGGTTCGCATCCCTCGTAACAACAGCCACGCTTCGAACGGCCCCAGCACTGCTCCTCGATATCCTCGGTCATGCGTCACGCGCTCCCACCATTCGTCGTGACGCGCCGTCACCAAGGCGCCGGCCAACACATCGGCGTGTCCATTGAGCTGCTTGGTCGCCGAGTGCAGCACCAAATCTGCGCCATGCTCAATCGGCCGACAGAGCACCGGTGTGCAGAGCGTGTTGTCCACCACCACGCGAGCTCCCGCCACATGCGCCACGTCGACCGCCTCGGCAATTTCGGTGATGGCCCCCGTCGGGTTGGCCGGGGTCTCTATCCACAGCACCTTCGTGCGACCGGGTCTGAGGACACTCGTAAGTGCGCCCAGGTCACCGTTGGGCACAAGATCGAGCGTGATCCGTCCACGCTCGGCAAGCTCCTCCAGCCACCGTTGGATCGTCCAGTACATCTGCTCTGGAGCCACCACATGATCACCGGTCTCGAGCGTTTCAAACACCGTCGTAGCCGCGGCCATGCCGGAGCTGAACAGCAACGCAGCCTCTCCACCTTCGAGACGATTGAGGAGCGCCTCTGCCTGGTCGTACGTGGGGTTCTGGTCCCGGGTGTAGGTATGTCCACCGGGATAGGTCCCATCTGCCGAGCGCTCGTCGGCCACCGACGGGTAGATCGCGGGCACAATCGACCGCGTCGTCGCGTCGACCCAGCCGAGGGCCTGGGCGGCGAGGGTCTCTGGCCTATCAGACGACTCGTCGGACATCACTGACCGCCACGCTGCGGTTGATCGCGTCTGGCTGACCCCGTCACGAGGCTCGACGAGGTTCTCTCTTTATGTTCGCCCGGAACTGATGTCGAGCGTGATCTCACGCCACTTCCCTTGGCGAAACCGTATCACGCTGAGTCCACAACGAGTCATGTGCCCGATGACGATCGCCATCCAGATGTTGTGCGATTCGAGACCCGAGGTAACTTGGAGCACTGCACAGATCCCGAGAGGCACCATCACCTGGGAAACGATCGAGATGTAGAGCGGGCTGCGTGTATCGCCGGTGCCCTGCAAACCGCCCGTATACGCAAGCGCGACCGTGACAAACAGACCCGACACCGCGAGATACCCGAGCAGCTCAACCCCGATATCGGTCACGATTCCCTCATGCATCCCAAAGAGCCCAAGCAGCAACCGGGGGATGGTGACAAAGAACAGCCCGATGACCGCCGCCACTGTCAATCCCATCAACGACGCAACCTGTACCGATCGGGCGCTCCGTTCAGTATGCCCGGCACCGAGGTTCTGACCGGCCACGGCCGCTGTGGCCCCCATCAATCCAACCGAGGTCCACGTAATGAGTGAAAAGAGCTCGGTATACCCGACCGAGTACGCGGCCTGAGCCTCGGCGCTAAAGTCGAGTGACCCGATAAACCGCAGCATGAGGACACCACCGAGGTTCATGACGATGCCCTGAAATCCCGCGGGGAGACCGAACCGAAACAACGAGCGGATAATTTCCCAATCGGGGCGATACGACATCGACCGCGAGAAGTGGATGACAAGCCGGTTTGAGAACAGCATCCAGACGAAAATGATGCCGGTCAGCCCACTCGCAATCGCGGTACCCATCGCGGCGCCCTGTGTCCCAAACGCCGGAATCGGACCCAGCCCGCGGATGAGGACGACATTCAGTAGGATGTTCATCGCGGTCATCAGAATGCCGAGCCGCATGGGCGTCTTCGCATCCCCCGCCGCGCGGAGGGCACCGCTGAACATAAAGAACATCAGCATCCCGATGCTGAACACGAACTGGATGCGAATATAGGGAAGCGCCTCGGCCTGGACCTCCGGTGCCGCGTTGATCATGGTGAGCAAGGTTGGCGCCAGCCAGTAACCCAGAGGCGCCGTCACCCCGACCGCGAGCAGGACCGCAACCAGAAAGGCCTGATAGACCGACCGGTTCACCTTGTCCGATTCTCCGGCGCCTGCAAACCGCGCCACCAGTACCCCCATGCCGGTGAACACCGACGCCACAAACACGATGACTAGGATAAAGATCTGGAGACTGACCCCGATTGCCGCGTTCCCGGTGTGACCAACGAAGTTACCCACCATCGCTTGGTCGATAATTCCCTGGAGTCCGCCGATGACGTTCTGCACCATCGTCGGCCATGCCAGCAACCATACGGCTCGTGTCAGCGGGCCCTCGACGATTGAGCGGTCGAATGTCTTGTTGGAGGACGCGGTGTCAGTCATGCAGACGGTGTAGTGCCATTGGCGCCGGACTCGTGCCCGACTCGCCCGATTGCCCAGACCGTCTGAAGGCCCAGACGCGGTAGGATAGACGCTCGGACTGTGATTGCAGCATCGACACTGTATCAGATCGAAGCACGGGTTCGCGCCGCGCTCAGGGATCCAACGCCGCGTTCAGCCGTTCATGCCGCGCTCGCGCCACGTCCCCGACGCGGGTGGCGCGCCGGTGTCATTCCCACATCATCACGACGGGCTGCCGCCCTGGTCTTGCTGTATCCCGTGGAACGGCAGGTCCATCTCGTGCTCACACGCCGGGCGGGCACCTTGGGTCAACACGCGGGTCAAGTCTCGTTGCCCGGCGGCGCGGTCGACGAGCACGAGACCATCATCGCGGCGGCGCTTCGTGAAGCCCACGAAGAAGTAGGAATCGTGAGCGACGTGGTACGGGTACTTGGTATCCTCACCGCACTCTATATCCCGGTCAGTAACTTCGCTCTTCACCCGGTGATTGGGGTCTCCGACGAGCGTCCCCGTCTCGTGCCGGCCGCGGCCGAGGTTGCCCACATCCTCGAAGTCCCGCTCGAGGAGCTACAGGACCAGACCCGGCAACGTCGTGGATGGGCGTGGCGCGGCACCGAGTTGGTCGAGGTGCCGTATTTTGAGCTGCAGAGTGAGCGGGTCTGGGGAGCCACCGCCATGGTGCTCGGCGAGGTGCTCCACCTCATGGGAACACCGGTCTCCCACGTTCCATAACCTTCTTCGCCTATGGCAAAACGACGGATTCCCCGCGACGCCCCCCTCTTCGATCTCCCGAACAACACGCCCGACCCGGCATCTCGTGAGTCCCCCACGGTGCCCACGGTGGAGCTTATCGACGCCGCGCAAAGCCGGTATCTCAATTATGCGTTGTCGGTCATCACCTCAAGGGCGTTACCGGACGTGCGTGATGGACTCAAACCCGTACAACGGCGCATTCTCTACACGATGTGGGAGCAGCGTCTGCGCGCCACAACCAAACCGAGAAAATCGGCCAAAGTCGTCGGCGACGTCATGGGAAGCTATCACCCGCACGGGGATACGGCTCTCTATGACACGCTTGTGCGACTCGCGCAGCCGTTTGCCTTGCGCTACCCACTGGTCGATGGCCACGGCAACTTCGGATCATTGGATGGCGACAGTGCCGCCGCCATGCGGTACACCGAGTGCCGACTCGCGACCCTAAGTGCCGAATTACTTGAGGAAATCGACCAAGACACCGTTCCGTTTCGACCAAATTACGACGGCTCGAAGACCGAGCCCGTCGTGCTCCCAGCACGTCTTCCGAATCTCCTCATCAACGGCGCGACCGGAATCGCGGTCGGCATGGCGACCAATATCCCTCCCCATCATGTGGGTGAGGTCTGCACGGCACTGCTCAAACTCCTAGATAACCCGGAGCTGAGCAGCGTTCGTCTGTGCACGTATATCAAGGGT
>JAYZGM010000093.1:0-5691 GCA_036336225.1 Acidobacteriota bacterium
GCCTATCGTGCCCTTACGCAGGATGACGCACCGGCGGTGTCTCGACTCATCATCGACTCATTCACCGAGTTCATCGCTCCTGAGTACTCTGCGGAGGGCCGAGCAGAGTTCGTCCGGCATGTGCAGCCGGAGGCGTTGGTCGCGCGCTCGCGCTCGCACCACCTGGTCCTGGTCGCCGCCAGCGCGAACACGGTGGTTGGGGTGATCGAGTTACGTAACAATGATCATGTGTCGCTGCTGTTTGTCGACCGTGTGTTCCAACAGCACGGGATTGCACGGACTCTTCTACGTCGGGCGCTCTCGGAGGCTCGCCCCGCCACCCCCGATCTCGAGCGGGTGACCGTCAATTCCTCCCGGTTCGGGGTGCCGATCTACGAGCGACTTGGATTTCGTCAGACTGGGCCCGAGCGGTCGGTCAACGGCATCGTGTTCATCCCCATGGCCCATCAACTCGGCCCCGATGCCACCTTGGCCTAGCGCGGTCCGATACGACACGCGTCCGAGACAGACGCCGTGCTATCGTGTCGACATTGGACGTCCACACGCGGTGTAGCCAGATCCAAGAACGTGGCCACCGGTTCACTCCGGTCGCTCACGGGTCAGGTCCAACGTCCGGAATCGTCCACCGTTGACCAGTGATCGGCGCCGAGCCAACACCCAGACCGTGCTCGAAGACGAGCCGCCCCCCGTGCGTGGCCGTCATCAGCAGGAGTGCGAGGGCGAATAAGCCCGCGACCCACACCATGGCAGCTACCCAACGACCGGTGGTCTGCCAGATATACGACAGCGCCAATCTGAGCGCGGCCACACACACCAAGACCCAGGTAGCCCAGTCTGCCCAGACGAAGTGCGTTGTCACATCGGGGCTCGCCGTCGGTGACAGGCGGAGTGTCGTCGCCCCACTCAACCCACTGAAATAGGCGGCAAGGGTCATGGCGGCGACGACACAATACAGCCACGTCACCGTCTCTCGCATGACGGGGTTGGTTGGGCGACGGAGACTGGCAAGATCGACCATGACCGCTGCCAGCAGAAGCGAGATCGGGAAATGGACAAGAATCGGGTGTAAGGGCCTCATCGTGCCGGGTCGAGCCTATGATAACTGGATCGGCTCGTCGAGGTCGGTCTGTGGGCGAGGAAGGACAGGGTTCCCAACACGATGGAAGGATGGCACGGATGGGATGCGTATGCGGCGTTCTATGATTGGGAGAATGCCCGCACGGTCGGGCGCCGCGACGTCCGTTTCTGGCAGAAACTAATACAGACTCACCCAGGCCCGGTTCTCGAGCTCGGATGCGGGACCGGGCGGGTCTCGATCGGCGTTTCACGGGTGGCCGAGTCGCTGGTCGGCGTCGACCGATCACAGGCGATGTTGCGGCTGGCGATCAGACGGCGTCGTCGGTCACGCCGGGTCGGGTCGCTGCGTTTTGTGCGAGGTGATATACGAACCTTGCCGTTTCCGAGCGCCTTCTCGTTCAAGGTGGTCATGGCGCCCTACGGGGTGCTGCAATCGTTGGTCCGTGACCGCGACCTGCGGCAGGCCCTGCACTCGGCTCGTCGGGTGCTCCGCCCCGACGGATTGTTCGTGATTGACCTCGTACCAGAGTTGCCGACGTGGCGCGAATATGCCAGCCACGTCACTCTGCGCGGGCGGCGTGGCCGGTCTACTCGGATCCGATTGGTCGAGTCCGTGACCCAACATCCGGCCCGAGGTGTGACGGAGTTCGACCAGGAGTTCATCGAGGAGCGGGCCGGACAACGACGGTCGACTCGATTCACCCTGACGTTTCGAACGCTTTCAATGCGTCAAATGTCGGGCCGTCTTCGACGCGCCGGATTCCGCATCGAACGGCTCGAAGGAGACTACCGGGGGGGGGACTGGCATCCCGACGCCGCCACATGGATCATCGTTGCGACCCCGAACGGGTCGTCGTGATAGAATCCTGACATTTAGGGCTCTCTGGCCAGGCCCTGACCTCACCTACGCACGGAGTCTCGCCGATGTCCGGCCATTCCAAGTGGCACTCGATCAAACACAAGAAGGGCGCGGCTGACGCCAAGCGCGGCAAGCTGTTCACCCGTATCATCAAAGAGCTCACCGTTGCCGCGCGTGACGGTGGGGGTGACGCAGATAGCAACCCACGTCTGCGCACGGTGATTGCCGATGCCAAGGCGGCAAACATGCCGGCCGACAACATCAAACGAGCGATCCGGCGAGGCACCGGCGAAGAGCCTGGGGTCAGCTACGAAGAGGTGACTTATGAAGGCTACGGCCCGGGCGGTGTGGCGCTGTTGCTCGAGGTCCTGACCGACAACAAGAACCGGGCGGTAGGCGAGATCCGGCATCTCCTCACCAAACACGGCGGGAATCTCGGGTCATCCAACAGTGTGGCGTGGATGTTCGAGAAGCGTGGGTATGTGTTGGTCGACAAGGACGCGAGCGACGAGGAGGTCCTCATGACCGTCGCCATCGACGCCGGTGCGGATGACTTCCGTGACGACGACGCGAACTGGGAGATCATCAGTGCTCCCGAAGCGTTCGATGCCGTGGCCGAGGCGGTTCGGGGGCTTGGGGTCGAGGCAGCATCGGCTCAAGTCGCGATGTTGCCCCAAAATTATGTGCTGCTGGAAGGCAAGCCGGCGCAGCAGATGATGAAGCTGATGGGCGCGCTCGAAGATCTGGATGACATTCGACACGTATGGTCGAACTTCGACATCAGCGAGAAGGAGATCGAGGCCTCGCTGGCGTGAGGATTTTCGGAATCGACCCCGGTTCTGAACGCACGGGGTATGGCTGTATAGATTCCGATGGCAGTCGTTGCCAGCTGGTGGCACGCGGGGTCATCTCGTTGCCCTCCTCCCTCCGTTTTCCGGACAAACTAGTCCGGGTCTTTGACGAGTTGGTCGCGCAGCTCGCTCGCCATCGGCCCGCGTGCGTCGCCGTGGAGGGGGTCTTCTACGCCCGAAACGCGCGGAGCGCGCTCATCCTGGGGCAGGTTCGCGGTGTCGTGCTGCTGGCGGCGGGTAAAGCGGCGCTTCCCGTATCTGAGTATGCGGCGACCGCAGTCAAGAGCGCGGTCGTTGGGTACGGGCGCGCTGATAAGCGGCAGGTACAGCACATGGTCTCGCTGCTGTTAGGTTTGGACGAACTGCCGTCGCCCCACGATGTGTCCGATGCGCTCGCGATTGCCATCTGCCACGCACATACCGGCGCGCTCGAATCCACGCGTGATCTGGCGTCGTCCGGGGCGGAGTTACGGTCCTGGCGTCGATACCGGACGTCCGGCGACCAATGATCGCGCTCCTCCGGGGTCGTCTGGCCGAGAAACACCCGAACCGCGTGATCCTCGATGTTCAGGGTGTGGGATACGACCTGCATATCCCGTTGTCAACGTTCTACGTGCTCGGTGAGCCTGGAGCCGAGATGGTGTTCCGCGTGTACACGCATGTGCGTGAAGACACGCTCGCGTTGTTCGGGTTTGCGACCGCCGTCGAGCAGGCGATCTTCGAGCAACTGATTGGCGTATCCGGAATTGGCCCTCGGCTCGCCTTGGCCGTACTGTCTGGCATGGAGTCCGAGGACTTGATCCGCGCCGTTCGACAGGGCGACGTCGGTCGTCTCACAGGTATTCCCGGCGTTGGGAAGAAGACGGCCGAACGCATCGGGCTAGAGCTCAAGGATCGGCTGCCGGTCTCGCTTGGCGTCGAAGAAGATGCCGGCACCGGCCCGATGGCCGGCGATGCCCGGGACGATCTGCTGTCGGCGTTGGTCAATCTCGGCTACCACCGCTCGCTAGCCGAGCGTGCAGTTGATACTGCGCTCGCGGCCGGAGACGGGGTGTTCGAACAGGTTCTGAAGCAAGCACTCCGGGAGCTCGCCCGATGACCGAGGGGGACGTGTCACCCCGTGTGGTCACGTCGGTGCGGCTCGGTGATGAGGACCAGCTCGAGGCCGGACTACGGCCCAACACCCTCGATACCTATGTGGGACAGGAGCGTCTGCGTGCAAACCTGGAAGTTGCCATTTCGGCGACACGTCAGCGGGGCGAGGCGCTCGATCACGTGCTTCTCTATGGGCCGCCTGGTCTGGGCAAGACGACGCTGGCCTATGTCATCGGGAACGAGCTGGGAGTGCCGGTTCGAACTACCGCGGGACCCGTGCTGGAGAAGCCGGGCGATCTCGCTGGCATCCTCACCAATCTGACCGAGCGCGAGGTGTTGTTTATCGACGAGATTCATCGGATGAACGCCGTCATCGAGGAAATCCTCTATCCCGCGATGGAAGACTTCGAGCTCGACATCGTCATTGGACAGGGCCCCGGCGCGCGGTCGGTGAAGGTGCCCCTTCAGCCGTTCACGCTGATCGGAGCGACGACCCGGGCGGGGCTGCTCACCTCGCCGTTGCGGGCCCGATTTGGCATGGTCCATCGGCTCGATTTTTATCGGGACATCGACCTGCAGGAAATCGTGCGCCGCTCGGCTGGCATCTTCGGGGTACCGATCGACGATGATGCGACCATCGAGATCGCGAGTCGATCGCGCGGGACTCCTCGCGTGGCCAATCGGCTCCTTCGTCGTGTCCGCGACTTTGCCGAGGTTCGTGCCGATGGCAGGGTCACCAGAGCGGTGGCATTGGGTGCGTTGGAGATGCTTGAGGTGGATACGAACGGGTTTGATGAGGCGGACCGACGGCTGCTCCGGGCTATCATCGACAAATTCGACGGGGGCCCGGTCGGACTCAACAGCATCGCGGCTGCCATTAGCGAAGAGAAAGAGGCGATCGAGGATATTTACGAGCCGTTTCTGATTCAGATCGGCTTCCTCGACCGGACGCCCCGAGGTCGGGTGGTCACGGCGCGCGCATACGAGTACTTCGGGATGATCGCACCGGACCGAGACGGTCGCCTGTGGTAGGGACACTCGCGAGTGGCCCGCCGGTTCCCGATCTTGCTAGACATTGACGAGGACAGGACCATCGATGAGCACCCCGATTCCAGCCATAACCGCCAGCGGGTCGAATCCGGCAATTCGACGAGTGCAGATCACGTCGCTAGGCACCTACGTGCCACCGAAGGTGCTCACAAACCATGACCTGGAGCGTCTGGTCGATACCTCCGATGCGTGGATTCTGAAGCGGACCGGAATACGCGAACGCCACATTGCGGCTGACGACGTGGCGACGTCTGACCTGGCGGCGGAGGCGGCGCGGCTGGCCATTGCTCACGCCGGGCGTTCGCCGGAAGACATCGGCTTTCTCGTCGTGGGCACCACGACCCCGGACATGTTCTTCCCGAGTACAGCCTGTCTCGTGCAACACAAAATCGGGGCCGCCGGGGCGTGGGGATTCGATTTGGGGGCTGCGTGTTCCGGATTTACCTACGCGTTGACCACCGCCGTGCAGATGGTGGCGACCGGAGTGCACAACCACGCTCTCGCTATCGGCGCGGACGTGATGTCGCGCATCATCGACTACAAGGACCGGGCGACGTGTGTCATCTTTGGCGACGGGGCCGGCGCCGTGGTGGTATCGCCCGCCGTCGACCCTGCGCTCAGCATCATTGATTTTGCCCACGAGGTGGATGGCAGCGGAGGACCGGCGTTACGCATGCCCGCTGGTGGCAGTCGGCTCCCCGCGTCTCACGAGACGATCGATCAGCGTCTGCACTATGTGCACCAGGATGGAGCGGCCGT
>JAYZGM010000094.1:0-19982 GCA_036336225.1 Acidobacteriota bacterium
TAAGCGAACGGCGTTTGCAGAGTTGGCTCGATGATACGAAAGACCGGTGTTCGCGGCGGTCGGACGACTCGTGGGCGAGCCAGGCGCGCCGTTGTCCCCGCCGTCGCTGCCGAGCGCGCCACCACCCGACGTCCCGTCGCCCTCGGCCCCGCCGGCCCAGTAGATGAACACCGGGGGCTGCGACCGGCTATTCCAGTCGAACGGTCCGAAGGAAGGTGCTGAACTGGTCGTCCCATCGCGCGAGGGTACGCTCCGGGCCGGTAAGCTTGAAGAAGAATGGCCCGATCGACGTCTCGACGACCGCCGCCAGTAGGCGAAACTGTGGTTTGTTCAATTGGGTGGTCGAGCCTGGGGTGACGGCCGCGACATAGGTGCCCGGGACGTCGAGGAGTGTGACCTCAAGCCCGTTGGCGTCGAATCCCACGGTCGAGGCGACCTCGAACGACGATCGGCCGTCGGGTTGTTCCATTTGACCAATCCACCGCTCGAGATTGGCTTCCACCCCGCCCCCACTCCCACCGAAGTAAAAGATGATCAACTCTCCGTCTTCAGCGTCCCCGGGGACTCTTGGGATCCGGAATTCGGTGACCCGCATCGGTGACGGCGAGGATTGTTCGGTCCATTCCGAAGGCGCCTCGTAGCGCAGAGCGGGTTGGCCCGTGGCTGCCGTGACAACGGAAACAACGAGCAATAGACACCACAGTAGAGGAGACCGCATGGTCCGTAATCGTACCACGCGGGGGGCACGGGGGTCGCCCGCGGTGGTGTGGAACAGCTCGTTGACAGAGCACGAGCGGAGGCGCCAAGACGGGAGACGGTATGATCCGTTCGATGATCACCACCACGCATCATGAGATTCAGACAACAGGACAGGGTGATACACACGACATCACAGACCTCGTGGCCCGCGTGGTGGCGGAATCCGGACTTTCGAATGGCGTCGCGACCACGTGTGTTGTTGGGTCGACCGCGGCGGTCACCACCATCGAATGTGAGCCGGGGGCGATAACCGATTTCAATCGTCTCTTGGACCGGCTCGCGCCGCGGTCCGGTCACTACGCGCATCACGAGCGATGGGGGGACGACAACGGTTCGAGTCACGTGCGCGCGGCATTGTTGGGACCGTCGTTGGCGATCCCGTTCGAGCGACAACAGCTCATTCTAGGTACCTGGCAGCAGGTAGTACTTGTCGAGTGCGACACGCGTGCCCGTCAACGGCCGTTCGTGGTGCAGGTCATGGGCGAGTAGCCCTCCCCAAGCCGCCCGTTCACTGGCGGTCTAAACCAACGCCTCAGTACACGCAGCAACCCGTAACACAGCGGATCCGAACGATGTGACATCATGCTCGACTATACCCGTAGGACGCTAGAGAACGGTCTCGACGTCATTGTTCACGAGGACCACCGGTCTCCGATTGCGGCGGTGAACCTGTGGTATCACGTCGGGTCGAAGAACGAACAGCCCGGGCGCACGGGTCTGGCCCACCTTTTCGAGCATCTGATGTTTGAGGGGTCCGCGCACCACGACAGTGGCTATTTCACCCCACTGCAAGAGGCGGGGGCTGCGCTCAATGGTTCGACCAATTGCGATCGCACCAACTATTGGGAGGTCGTGCCAACCAACGCACTCGAGTTGGCGCTCTGGCTCGAGTCGGATCGCATGGGCTATCTGTTGCCGGCGCTGACCGAAGAGAAATTCGAAAATCAGCGAGAGGTCGTGTTGAACGAGCGTCGTCAACAGTATGAGAACCGGCCGTATGGGCTCGCGCTGATGGCGTTGATGGCCGCGTTGTATCCCTCTGATCACCCGTATCACTGGACCACGATTGGTCACACCGCCGATCTCCGAGCGGCCACACTCGATGATGCGCACGCGTTCTTTCGAACCCACTACCACCCGGGAAATGCGTCGGTGACCGTGGCAGGTGACGTCGACACGACGCAGACGCTCGAGCTTGTTGCCCGATACTTTGAGGACATTCCGCCCGGCGGGTCGACCCCGCCCGTGCTCATTCACGGGTCGGAGACGACCGACGTCAAGCCGAACCGTGACACTCGGCTGGTGTTGGAGGATCGGGTTGAGCTTCCCAGGCTGTATCTCGCCTGGAGGACTCCCGCCTTGTTCGCCAAGGGGGACGCCGCCATGGACATGCTCGCTGATCTGCTTGCGGGTGGAAAGACCTCACGGCTCTATCGGGCGCTCGTGCACGACGGCCGGATTGCCACCGATGTTAGTGCGGCGCAGAGCTCTCGGGAACTGACGGGATGGTTTTGTATCACCGCCACGGCGGCGCCTGGTCACGAGCTAGCCGAGCTGGAACAGGTCATCAACGGGGAACTTGGGGCGCTCAGCGAGCAGGGGCCGGAGACACAGGAAGTGGAGCGAAGCTTGGTGCAGGTGGAAGCACAGTTTGTGTATCGACTTCAGACTTTGGGCGGGTTCAACGGACGCTCGGACCAGCTCAACGCGTACAACATTTTTGCCGGCGACCCGGGGTTCATCGATCAGGACCGTGCCCGGTATCGGGAGACGACCACCGACTCGGTACAACGGCTCGCGGCTCGGCAACTCAGCTCCGGGGACCGCGTCGCGCTGAGTATCGTCCCGCAGGGTGAGGGGCAACGCGCATTGCCCGGTTCTGAGTTGGCGAGGGTGTCATGAGCGAGCCTGTCGACCCCACCCGGCTCCCGAGGCCGGGTGCGGCACCGTCGGTACGGTTCCCATCCATCGGGGCGGTGCGTCTCAGTAGTGGCGTCGAGCTTCGGACGGTCGAGCACCCCGGTCCTCCGGTCATCCAGTGGCTGCTGTTGTTGTGTCACGGCTCGGCCGCGGATCCCGCCACGCAGCCCGGTCTCGCGGCATTGACCGCCGACCTCTTGGACGAGGGGAGTGAGCGTCGATCCGCACTTGAACTCCATCGGGCGCTCGACGGAATTGGCGCACGGTTGGGGGTCCATGTTGGGCCAGACACGACCACGTTGTCGTTGATGACCCTTACCCAGCATGCCGCCGACGGCTTGGCCCTGCTCGGTGAGATCGCCACGCAGCCTCGGTTTGAGCCCACCGACTTCGACCGGGTACGAACGCTACGACGGAATCGATTGCGACAGATGCGAACGGTCCCGTCAGCGGTTGCCGATCGGGCCTATATCGAAGCGCTGTATCCAGGGCATCCCTATGGGCACCTGGGAATCGGGACCGATACGGCCCTGGCTGGTCTGACCATAGACGACGTTCGACAGTTCCATGCCGGCACCTATCGACTCGAGACGGGCACGTTGATCGCCGCGGGAGCCTTCACCCATGAGCGTCTCATACAGATCGCCGACGCCGCGCTTGGCGACCTGACGGGGGGGACCGGCCGTGCTGATGGCCGCGAGCGCGTGACACCCGGAGCTCCCGCGGAGCCGTCAGCAAGATTGGTGGTCGTGGATCGTCCGGGCGCTGTGCAGTCGGAGATCCGGATTGGACATGTCGCGGTTTCTCGCCGGACGCCGCACTATCACGCCCTGCATGTGATGAACATGGTGCTGGGCGGACAGTTCGTCAGTCGGTTGAACCGGAGCTTGCGAGAGGAAAAGGGATACACCTACGGCGTGCGGACAGGATTCGATTTTCGCAGTGCTCCCGGTCCATTTACGATGCATGGCTGTGTGCAGGCTGACGCCACGGTGGAATCTGTCCGAGAGGTGCTCGACGAAATGACGGCGCTGGGAGGCGCGCGGCCGGTGACCTCCTCCGAACTGGATTTGGCTCGTGCCTCGCTCACCAAAGGGTATACCCGCGGGTTCGAGACCTCCGGGCAGGTGGCGCGAGGCGTGATGCAGCTGGTTCAGCATGACCTGCCCGCCGACGAGCACGACCAGTTCGTGCCGCGTGTCAACGCGGTCGAGGCTGCAGACGTGACGATGGCGGCTGCGACATATCTGCGCCCCAACCAGGCAGTGGTCGTTGTCGTGGGACCTGCACGGGAGATCGAGAACGGACTCGAGGCGCTGAATCTTGGACCCGCCGTCCGGTCTGACGGCTAGAGGCGAGCATCGCGGGAGGAATCCCGCCCGGTTGCCTATCCAGTGCCGACGGGTGATTCCTCGGTGTCTGCCCGCTCGAACTATGGCGCGTTACAATCGGTAGGACCCGTATGCAAGCGGAAGCCGGGAGCCTTGGTATTGAGGCTGTAAGCCCTGTGCCACGGTGAGTGCGCTGGGTAGACCGTTTGTCGACCAAGGCACAATCAAGCGACCGTGGCATGGCCGCGAGAGACACGTTTTCTTAGATGAAGGCCGTCCGATTTCACGACCATGGTGCGCGTGACGTGTTGCGCTACGAGGAGGTCGCCACCCCGAGCCTGGCCTCGATTCGGGTGCGGGCCTGTGCGCTCAATCATCTCGATCTGTGGCAGCGCTGCGGAATCCCCAGTGTGTCACTGTCCATTCTTATCCTCACGGAGTGGTGAGAGCTTTCTTCCGTGTCGACCGCGACCATGAGTCTCGCCCGCATCAGCATCAGCGTCGCCGGGGTTGTCGGGCTGGTCGCGGCCACCCTGGCGGCGGCGACGATCTGGCTGCTACTCACCGACCCGGTGACAGTCGCTGATGCGGTCAGCGAGCAGGACATCACACCCTTCGTGCGGCAACTCGCCGAGGTCATCTACCAGGCGTTGCAGCGGCTCGTGCGCTATCTCTAGTCCCCTGCCCCAGGACAGCGTCACGGTTTTCCCGAGTCACGGCATCTATCCCACAAACCAGGAGGCCCGGTCGGGCTGTTTCGATACGATGTTCCATGTGGACGTTCTCGTGGGCGTCAACACCACCGCGCTCATCGAGGCCGGCATCCTCGGTCGCATGGGACACACCATCTTGGCGTCAGAATTCGCCACAAGACAGACCGATACGCTCCAGTTTCACTACCTATTGCCCGACCAGGGGGTGGTCACAAATGTGCGCTCTGCTCGCGCCTTGCTAGTCGGGCGCCACGCATCCGGACGTTGGCACCAAATCCCATTCACAGGACACTAGAGATGGCGACGCAGAAACTGGACCAGCACGTAGCCGTCGAGCCACTTGAATGGCGCTTTCCCGGTTGTGTAGTGCCCACAGGGCAACACCGCGACCTGATGGGGCATGCCCCGCTGGCGAAATTCCTCGATAAGCCGTCGCGAGAGCGGAACCGGAAACGAGAGATCGTAGCGTGCGTAGACCAGGAGAGCCATCGTATCTTGTAATCGGTCCATATACGGTTGTGGGCTGATCGGAAGCCAGAGCTCTCGGAGCAGATCCAACTGGATCGCACCCTCGAGGCCGGCGCGGACGTGGGCGGTGGACAACCCCTCCCAAACGACATCGGCAAAAAACGGCGAGATGTGGTTCAGTGCCGCTGTCTTCACGATCGGCTCGTGGGCTGCCGTCAGCGCGGCCAGACACGATCCGAGACTCGTGCCGAGAATCCCGATGTCGTCGTATCCGCGAGTACGCAGCCAGGCGATAGCACGACGGGCGTCGAGCACCGCCTGACGATTCACCTGTAGCGTGCGTCCGACGTTGGGGCTCACGATGTAGTCGGCCCGTTGGAGCTCGGGGGGCATCCTCGTGTCGTGATACGGAAGACTCAGCCGGAGCGCGCTGATACCGACTCGGGCGAGCAGTTGACAGAGCCCGACGTGTCCATCCGCGTCCGCGTTCCACTGGGGGAGGACCAGCGTGGCCCGGCGGCGACCTGTTTGCGGAGCCGGGAAATACCGCGCCTGAACGGTGTTGTTGCACTGATGGGGGGTGACGAGCGCGCTGGGGAAGGTCAGCCGATCTCCTTGCAACGCGTAGTCGTCACACGGTCCAGGTTCGAACCAATCCGAAGCGGATAGCGCGGCGGCCGACCACGCCTGGAGCCGATCGGGCGGGGGCGCGTGGCCACCAGTTTCTCCGTCGAGCCAGTCGAGGCCCCACTCGAACGGTCGAACGACCCGGTCGGTATCGACGGCGACGAGACGACGTTCCCACGCGTGAAAGAATCTAGCCAGCACGACGTTCACTCGGGCCGCACAGTGTAGTATGACGTCGAAGGAGTCTGTGATGAGCGTGACACATTCGGGGGTCAAAGAGGCGCGGCGTCTCCAGACCGATGAAGGCTATACCTATGTCGATGTGCGGTCGATCCCTGAGTTCGATAACGGGCATCCCGAAGCCGCCCGGAATGTGCCGTTACTGCACATGAACGAGCAGACAGGACAGATGCAGCCCAACGCCGATTTTCTCGCGGTGATGCAGGCCAACTTTCCGAATGACGCCAAGCTGCTTATCGGGTGTCAGATGGGTGGGCGTTCGATGCGCGCGGTCCAAATACTGATCGGGGCGGGGTATGAAACGACGGTGAACGTCAAAGGTGGTTTTGGTGGTCATCGGGACCCGGCAACGGGTCAAGTCGTCGACGAAGGATGGGCACAGGCTGGGCTACCGGTGGAGACCGGCTCCACAGAGAGCACCGGATACGACACGCTACGCGGGAAGCTGTAGTGTCGAGCGGGCACACTACACTCATGTCCTGTACACCACCTTGCGGGACACTCCGGCGGTGTCATGAGTCCGGAGCGGTCGGTCGCTTCACCGACACGGCGAGGCCGTCACGTACTGGGAGAAAGCTTGTGACGAGCCGCGGGTCGGTGACCACTCGACGGTTGTAGGCCGCAATGGCTTCCGTTTCCTCAGGCGGGTGGTGTGGCGAGGCTACCAACCCCGGCACCACTTCGCCATCCCACAACACGTTGTCGGTGATGAGCACGCCTCGCGGTCTGAGAAGTGCCACGAGGCGATCAAGTAGGAGACCATACTGCGTCTTGTCCCCGTCGTTGAAGATCACGTCGAACGGACCTGCCACTTTGTGTACCATACGCGCCGCGTCGCCCACGATCACGTGCACGCGCTGATCGAGACCGGCATCGGTGAAATGTTGTCGGGCCATCGCCGCGCGCGCCGCATCGATCTCGATGGACAGAAGATGCCCGTCAGACGGCAGCGAGCGAGCCATCCAGAGCGCCGAGTACCCATTGGCAGTGCCGATTTCGAGCACCTGACGGGCGCCGGTCGATAGGATCGTCGATTCAAGGAAGCGTCCGACGGTGGTGTCTATGATCGGTAGCCGGAGGGTTGCTCCTTCTTCCTGCACCGCGGCGAGCCGCGCGTCAATGGGGTGGAGCGTCTCAAGATAGGCCTCGATCCCCTCGGAGACGATCTGCACTAGCTGCGTCCCTTTCGTCGCCGCCGCCGGCGTGCTAGATGTTTCGCGGACGAGATAGAGGTTTGGCTAGTTGGTTTCGGCTTGACCGGCGTTTGCCCACCTGGGGACCCGGTCGAACCGGCGGTTGGCGTCGAGGTCGGAGACGTGTGCTCCTGAATGACGGGCGGCGTCGGTTGCGGCAGCGACGTCGAAGGACGGATCACCGGCGCCGGTATCGGTTCGGAGACCTGAGTTCGGGGGAGGACTTCCGGTTTGTCGGAAAAGGGTCGACTTGGTGAGACGGCTGGGGTTTGGACCGACACCGCTCGGGGTCGGGACGCGCGCGAGTCGAGGTCATCCGAGCGCTCGCGTTCGAGGTATCCCTTGAGGTCCGAGAGAGATGCTTTCCAACCGGCCGAGATCACGTCGTAGTAGCGCTCCCAGCGGGCGCCCTCGTCCGAGCCGCTCTGGCGAACTCGCAGATGTGTGGCGGGGCCAGATACCCGACAACTCACTTCTAGCGCCATAGGGCCGAACGGGTTTGACTGTGGGGGAAGCCAGTAGGCATCGGCCAGGAAAAATTCGCGACCAGGATGAAACTCCATCACCGTGCCATAAAAGACCCCACCGAGTGTGCCAAGCAACTGGTCGCTGAATGGAGTCACCCGCCATTCGATCGCGTAGATGCCTAGCGGTCGCGGGGTTGTCACCGACCGCACGGTGTCCCACCAGTTGGACAATGCGATCGGATCAAAGAATGCGGCGAGCACCGAGTCTGGGGCGGCGGTGATGACGGTCGTGTGCTCGAAGGCGAGTGGCGAGCGGGCCATACGTGCGGCGATGGTATAGCAGCTAGAACAAAAAGTCCCGCGGCGGGATGTCGCAGCGATGCCTAGTCGACGCTGGTGGTCGGATACAACAGGAAGCGCTCACGAGTGGGTCGAAATGCGTCGAGATCGGCGACCCATTCCTCCGCGATCCTGCTGTGGGGTATGTCAGCGTCGAGCCGCCGGCGAAGCCGGTCAGAGCCCGACAGGATATCGATTGGGGGGATGACCTCCTCGTATTCGTAAGGCGGACGGCGCCATTCGAACCGATCGGGGGAAAGACGACGACACACCTGAATGACGGCGACGGCAGTCAGGACCGGCTGAAACGTCGTTCGGTCGTTCACATGAAGCTGGCACCCGCCACACGTCTGCTCGGCATGCTTCTGAAACGTGGGCTGGAACTCGGCCGGTCGAAAACGTACCCCCGGCAGTCGGAGATCTGCCAGAGCGGTCGTCATCGCGTGGGCGTCGAGCCACGGGGCTCCGACAAGTTCAAACGGCCTCGTCGTTCCTCGACCCTCCGAGAGATTTGTTCCCTCCAAGAGCACCATGCCGGGGTACACGATGACGCTATCGAGTGTGGGGAGGTTGGGAGACGGTAGTACCCAGGGTAACCCTGTTTCATCGTGATACGAGCGCCGATGCCATCCTTCGAGCGGAAGCACGTCGAGGGTTGCGCCAAGCTGGAACATTTCGTTGCAGAGCCGCGCCAGTTCACCGATCGTGAGCCCATGCCGGAGTGGAATCGGAAACTGCCCGACGAAGGACTCGTATCCCGGCTCGAGCATCGGGCCTTCGACGTCGATCCCGCCGACCGGGTTGGGTCGATCGCAGACGACCACCGGTAGGCCAACGTCGGCACACGCCCGCAAACAGTTCGTCATCGTATGGACATAGGTGTACACACGCGTGCCCACGTCCTGGAGATCGATGACTAGGGTGTCGAGACCCGCGAGCATGGCTGGTGTCGGAGTGCGTGTTTCGCCATACAACGAGTACACCGGGACATCTAGATCAGAATGACGGCCGTGGTCGGTTTCGACCATGTTGTCCTGGACGTCCGATTGGAACCCATGCTGGGGACCAAAAAGCGCCGCAAGCGTGACCCGGGACGGAGCAGTAACGGTATCGACGACGTGCGTCAGCGAGGCATTGACCGATGCGGGGTTGGTGACCAAGCCGATCCGACGGCCGGCCAGACGAGCCGAGAGCTGCACAGAACCAAGGGTTACCGACACCACGGCGATTATAGATGCTCCTAGTGTCAGGGGTCCGTACCGCCGGTCGTGACATGATTCACCGCGCGTCCGCGATCGAATGCCCGTGCTATCATTGCCGCGCTCGCACTCTGCCCCGTGGATCCAGGCCACGCACGGTGGCCACGACTGATGGCCGGCCAGGCTTGGTGCGTCGCCTCCATGACCGCGATGATGGCCCGAGGGGGCTCTCCGTCGACCCTAAACAGAACGCCGGTGTCGGTGGCCGTCCGGCCGTTCTTGAAATGGGCGGGCGGAAAACGGCAGTTGTTGCCAGCGCTCTCCCGGTTTCATCCGGGCGAGTTTGGCGCGTATAGCGAGCCGTTCCTTGGTAGTGGCGCGCTGTTCTTCGATTTGCACGCCCGTGGTCGCCTCGAGGGGCATCGTGTTGTGTTGATGGACAACAACCCAGATCTCATCGGGTGCTGGCTCGCTATTCGCAACGAGTCGGAGCGGGTCATACACCGGCTCAGACGGCTTGCCCGCGCACACGCGGACGACCCCAGGTCGTGCTATTACCGCGTGCGGGACAGACGCTTCAATCCGGCGCGGCGGAGGCTGTTTGCCAAGGGGCGGGCCCGAGCGGATCGATACACGCCGGGATTGGCAGCGATGCTTATCTATCTGAACCGAACCGGGTTCAACGGTCTGTTTCGTCTCAACCTGGCCGGCGGGTTCAACGTGCCGCTGGGTCGGTACGTCAATCCACGTGTCTGCGATGCCGCCAACTTGCGTCGGGTGGCCCGGGCGCTCGCCGACGACGGGGTCACCGTTCGGGACGACCGGTTCGAATCCGTGTGCGAATGGGCGACGTCGGGAGACTTTTTCTATTTTGATCCGCCGTATGCTCCTGTGAGCGCGACGTCGTCTTTCACCGGCTATACAGCCGGCGGATTTTCCTCGGACGACCAGCGGCGCTTACAACGCGTGGTGATCGAACTGGCTCGCCGCGGATGTCGTGTATTGCTGAGCAACTCCGTCGCACCCGAGATCACCGCGCTGTATGTTGATAACGTGTCGGCCCGAGCGGCCGGTTTGCGGGCGTATCGCGTGTCTGCCCGTCGCGCGATCAACGCCAAGGTTACGGCTCGGGGCCCGGTCGACGAGTATTTGATCACCAACATCCCACCCCGCGACTAGTGGCTTGTCGCCGATCAAGACTGCGCATGATCTGGCCGGTAGGTCCGCCGGGCACTGCACGACGAAGGGATCAGCACAACACCTCGTAACCATACGGGGTGAGGTCTAAGGGAGTCATCGTGGCGAATATCGAGCTGCATACCGATCTACGAACCGCCGTGCGTGAGCTATGCGCGCGGTTTCCGGACACCTACTGGCGCGAGTTGGATACGCGGGACGCCTACCCCGAAGAGTTCGTGAAGACCCTCACCGACGCCGGTTATCTCGCCGCGCTGATACCGGAGGAGCTCGGAGGATCAGGGCTCGGGATCGCCGAGGCGTCGATCATCCTCGAAGAGGTGAACCGTTCCGGGGGGAACTCCGCGGCCTGTCATGCCCAGATGTACATCATGGGTACGTTGCTTCGGCACGGGTCGGAGGAACAGCGGAAAATCTACCTGCCGAAGATTGCCAGCGGTGAGTTGAGACTCCAGGCCTTTGGTGTGACCGAGCCCACGACCGGTACCGATACCACCAAGATGAAGACCATGGCGGTCCGCAAGGGCGACCACTATGTGGTGAATGGTCAGAAAGTCTGGATTTCGAGGGTCGAGTATTCCGACCTGATGCTACTCGTGGCTCGTACCACCCCGCTCGAGGAGGTCAAGAAGCGGACCGACGGACTCTCGGTGTTGTTGGTTGACCTGAAGACGGCTATCGGGAATGGGATGACCGTCCATCCAATTCGCGCGATGATCAACCATGCCACCACTGAGGTGTTTTTTGACAATCTTGAGGTGCCGGTCGAGAACCGTATCGGTGAAGAGGGAAAAGGGTTTCGCTATCTGCTGGATGGGCTCAATGCCGAGCGAATTCTTATTGCGGCCGAGTGTGTTGGTGATGGGCGATGGTTTGTCGAGCGAGCTTGCCGGTATGCTCGTAACCGTGTCGTGTTTGACCGTCCGATCGGACAGAACCAGGGTATCCAGTTTCCGATCGCACGCGCGCATGTCAATGTTGAAGCGGCGGACCTGATGCGGATTCGGGCCGCCGAAATTTTTGACCAAGGGCAGCCCTGCGGCGCCGAGGCCAACATGGCCAAGTTGTTGGCGGCTGATGCGTCTTGGGAAGCCGCGAATGTCACCATGCAGACCTATGGCGGGTTCGGGTTCGCGGAGGAGTACGACGTCGAGCGCAAGTTTCGAGAGACTCGGCTCTATCAAACGGCGCCTATTTCGACAAATCTCATCCTGTCCTACATTGGCCAGCACGTGCTGGACCTCCCGCGTTCCTTCTGATGCGACCGTTGGACGGCGTCACCGTGCTATCACTCGAGCAGGCGGTGGCGGCCCCGTTTTGCACTCGACAGCTTGCCGACCTGGGCGCCCGGGTTATCAAGATCGAGCGTCCCGGGGTCGGTGATTTTGCTCGCAGCTACGATACGGCGGCGCGTGGGGCCTCGTCGCACTTCGTGTGGTTGAATCGCTCCAAGCAGTCGTTGACGCTTGACGTGAAGCATCCCGACGCGGCCAGGGTGCTGGAGCGGCTGCTGGACCGGGCGGACGTGTTCGTGCAGAACCTCGCCCCGGGTGCGACGGGGCGGCTGGGGTTGTCGGCGACGACGCTCCGGGCGTCCCATCCGCGTCTGGTCGTGTGTGAGATTTCCGGGTATGGCTCGACCGGACCGTATCGTGACCGCAAGGCCTACGATCTCCTGGTTCAGGCCGAGGCCGGGCTCCTGTCTATCACCGGCACCCCGGAGGAAACGGTCAAAGTCGGGATTTCGGTCGCCGACATCGCAGCCGGGATGTACGCCTACTCCGGTATCTTGACGGCGTTGCTCATGCGCGAGCGAACCGCCACCGGTTCGGTCGTAGAGGTGTCGATGCTCGAGGCGTTGGGGGAGTGGATGGGCTACCCACTGTATTACTCGTATGGTGGCGCGCCGCCACGCCGGTCGGGCGCTCGCCACGCCGTTATCGCGCCCTACGGCCCATTCGCCGGAGGTGACGGCGACATCGTGTATCTTGGCATCCAAAACGAACGGGAGTGGCGTGCTTTCTGCGAGGAGGTGCTCGGGCATGCGGGGCTCGCAACGGATGCTCGTTTCGTAGCCAACGCATTGCGTGTCGAGAACCGAGCGGCGCTCGACGCCGAAATCGAGCGCGTCTTCAGCGGTCTCACGACACCAGCAATCCTCCACCGTCTGGACTCGGCGAAGATCGCCAATGCGCGGCTCCGCACGATCGAGCAGTTCGCGGACCATCCGCAGCTTCAATCGCGCGACCGCTGGTGCGAGGTAGACACGTCCGTAGGGCCGATGAGGGCCCTGACGCCACCCGCCACGATCGCAGGGGTGGAACCGGTCATGGGACCCGTCCCCGAGCTGGGTGCCCACACCGCCGCGATTCTCGCCGAACTGGGGTTTGGGGCGGAAGTCGAACGATGGGGCGCCGAGGGGATGGTGTAGACGAGAGCTGATGAAGGGAGCGACTGATGCCAGTCAAGGAAGGATGGACCGGTCGGGTTTACGAAGACTTCGAGATCGGCGACATTTACGAACACCCGCTCGGGCGGACGGTGCTGGCCGCGGACAACACCTGGGCCACGCTGCTATCGATGAATACAAATCCTATTCACTTTGACCATGCATTTGCGGCCAACACCCCGTTTGGACGCACGCTGGTCGACTCTACATTCACGCTGGCGGTGGTCACGGGGCAGTCTGTGATCGATTTGTCGCAGAACGTGATGGCCAATCTTGGATGGGACAAAGTGCGTCTCCCCAACCCTGTTTTTGATGGCGATACGATCTATTCGCAAAGCGAGGTGTTGTCGAAGCGGGAATCGCAATCACGGCCGACCGTTGGGATCGTGACCGTAAAATCGACCGGCTTCAATCAGGACGGTAAGATCGTTATCACGTTCACACGCACATTTATGGTCTACAAACAAGGTCATGTGCCGCCGAGATTTCGTCCATCCGCGTCGGAGGGATAGTGATACGTCCGTCTTCGATAGCCGTTGTGAGCTGTCTGCGGTGGCTGATGTCCCACCGGGTGGTCCTATCGTTGGGGACCGGCGTCCGGGGCCTGAGCGTGGCGCTCGTGGTTTTCACCGTCGGGTGCGGAGAGCCACTCCCCGAGGTGGATGGGGACGTGGCGTTTGTCGGCGTGGCCGTTCTCCCGATGGACGGCGCCGAGACACCCACCCTTCTGGAGAATCGGACCGTCGTCGTTACCGACCGCCGGATCGAGTCGATTAGCCCCACCGATACCGTCGACGTGGCGGAGGGTGTGCTGGTCGTCGAGGCCGAGGGCTTCTATCTCATGCCGGGGCTGGCGGAGATGCACGGGCATCTACCGGGTCCTCGGTTGATGCAGGTCGACGCGCGAAATCTCCTGTTCTTGTATGTCGCGAACGGCGTCACCACGGTCCGCGGGATGCAAGGGGAACGCTCGCAGCTTCGGCTGCGAGGACAGATTGCGCGGGGAGAGGTGATCGGCCCTCGTTTGTTCGTGGGCAGTCGGTCGCTGACCGGTTCGCGGGTCACAACGCCTGACGAGGGGGAGCAGCTCGTTCGACAGTATAAGGAGATCGGCTACGATCTTGTGAAGATCCACGAAGGGCTCAGTCGAGATGTGTTCGACCGCGTGGCGATGACGGCCACTGAAGTCGGGCTACCATTTGGCGGCCATGTTCCGGACGACGTCGGGTTGTTCCGCGCCCTTGAGATGGGACAACTGTCGATTGACCATCTCGACAATTTCGTCGAGGCGCTCGTCCCGGACGAGTTGCAGCCTGACACCCCGCTTGGATTTGGCAATCTTGGTCGCTTGCTTGAGGTGATCGATGAGGAGCGGTTGCCTTCGATCGTGGACGCGACCCAGGCGGCGGGTGCTTGGATTGTTCCGACGATGGTGCTGTGGGAGACGGCGTTCTTCGGGGGCCGGTCGGCGTCGGAACTGGGACCGCTGCGTCCAGAGCTCCGTTACATGCCGCCTGAAACGGTGGAGCAATGGGAGCGCGCCATTGACGGCCGGGTCGCGGGGGCTGACCTCGAGAGCAACCGGGAAGTCGCGGCTTTGCGTCGTCGGATCTTGAGCGCTCTCCACCGCGCTGGCGTGCCCATCTTGCTAGGAACTGATTCGCCACAGATTTTTAGCGTCCCGGGGTTCGCGATGCACCATGAAATGGCTCTGTGGGTCGAAGTGGGCATGACGCCCTATGAGGTATTGAACACCGGGACACGTCGGGTGGCGGAGTATTTTGGGGCAACGGATGATTTTGGGTCGGTCGCCGTCGGACACCGAGCGGACCTGCTCCTACTGACCGCGAATCCACTTGACGACATTGGGCATGTCGCCGAACGTGCTGGGGTCATGGTAAACGGACGGTGGCTACCAGAAGCGGACATTCAGGCACGACTTGCTGGCATGGCCCAGTTCTATGGACATTAGACGGCTCGGCAACCACCTGGAATGCCGTGTGACTGGGTTTCACGGATCGCGGTCTTGGATTGGGCCCCTGGAGCAAGACGAATGACAAAGCCTGCTGTCCCGGCGCTCGCGACTTTTGGCGACTTTGTGTCACATGCGGTCGTGCCTCCAGCGGCCAGACGGGCCGCTCTCAACGCGATTCTGGACACGGTCGGCGTGACCTTGGCCGGGTCGGTGGAGCCCGCGGCTCGGATGGTGCGTGAGGTCGCTCGCTCGGAGGGCGGCGCGGCTCGATGCGGCATTCTCGGGGTACCCGAGCGGACCGGGGCGGGGTGGGCCGCGCTGGCGAACGGGACCGCCGCCCATGCGCTTGACTTTGACGACATGTGTTTTGTGTCGCTGGCCCACCCAAGCGCCCCGCTCGTGGCGGCCGGTCTCGCCGTGGGAGAACTGGCTGGTGCGACGGGCGAGGCATTGCTCGATGCCTATTGTGTTGGCTTTGAGATTGAGGCCGTGCTCGGTCGGGTGATGAATCCCGCTCACTACGAGCACGGATGGCACTGCACCTCGACCCTGGGAACAATCGGGGCCGCGGCCACCGCGGCCCGATTGTGGGGGTATGACGCGGAGACGGCCGTCCGCACCATGGGGGTGGCGGCGTCCTGTGCCTCCGGTCTCAAGGAGAGCTTTGGGACTGAGGTCAAACCGCTACAGGCTGGTCTCGCTGGTCGTAACGGCGTGTTGGCGGCCCAACTTGCCGGTGCCGGCTTCTCCGCCACGGACCGTGCGGTGGATGGGCCCCAGGGGTTGTTGGTGGCCATGCATGGGCGGGAGCGAGAGCTCGGGGCCGCGGCCGATCCGCTGGGGCGTGAATGGGAGATCGTCGAGGGTGGGATCACGGTTAAGTTGTATCCGTCGTGTGCGGCGACCCACCCGGCCCTTGATACGTTGCTCGATCTTCGCGCCGAGCATCGATTTGCCGCGGCGGACGTGACCGAGGTCGAGATAGGGGTTGATCGTGTGACCCCGACGGTGCTCATTCACGAGAGACCGACCACCGGGCTGGAAGGGAAGTTCAGCATGCACTTCTGTGCGGCCTCGGCCGTTGCACACGGTCGGGTGGACATTCAGACGTTTGAGCCGGCCGGTCTGGGCAATGCGCTCACACGCGACGTGCTGTCCCGCGTGACGATGCGAGTGGATCCGTCACTTGGCCTTGACCAACCCCCGCTCACGGAAGCCAATGTCATCGTGCGGCTCGCCGACGGACGAACCTGCGAACGGCGGGTCCGCGGAGCTCGGGGGTATCCGAACCGTCCGCCGTCCGGCGACGAGCTCGATCAAAAGTTTCGAGCCTGTGCCACCCGTGCTGTTCCCGCCGCGTCAGCCGATGAGGCGCTAGCGTGGTTACGGGATCTCGAGAGTCAAGCGGACGTGGCCGACCTCGCGGCGTGTCTGCGTAGTTTCGAACCGGTTGCAGTCTAGAACAGCTACGGGTTGCTAGACCCCTTGAGTGGGCCGAACGGTCCGTACAAGGGATCGGTTTCACAACCACATTGAATCAATGATGCCCGAACCGCCTGCTGCGTCGTCTTTGTCAGCTAGTCGCCGTGTGCGGCGCTGCGTCTTATTTGTCCCCGCCGCCAGACCGGATCGGTTCGAGAAGGCGGTCGCCACCGGCGTCGATGCCGTGTGTGTTGACCTTGAGGACGGGGTGGCGTTTGCGCAAAAGGACGTCGCCCGCGACCACGCGATGTCGCTCCTGGAGTCAGGACCGTCAGGTCGGACCGAGGTCATCCTGCGGATCAATGAACCTGGCACAGATCTGGGTGAGCGTGACGTGGATGCGTTGGTGCGCGCCGGTGTGCGCCCTGACGCGCTCATGGTTCCCAAAGTGGGAGAGGCGGACACGCTTTTGGCGTTGGAGGCCAGACTGGGCTCGTCGTTGGCCAACCTCCCGCTGGTGGTTCAGATAGAGACCGCGCGCGGGTTGGCCAACGTGAACTCCATCGCCACTGCCTCATCCAACGTGGCGGTGGTCTTCTTCGGTGCCGTGGACCTGTCGGCTGAGCTGGGGTGCGTGATCGAGTGGGACGCGTTACTGTATGCCCGCTCCAGGGTCGTGGCGGCGGCGGCCCTCGCCGGGGTCGACGCCATGGATACGCCGTTCATGGACGTGCGTGCGCACGAGCGGCTCGAGACCGAGGCGCAGGCGACCCAACGGCTTGGGTTCACCGGCAAAGCGGCGATTCATCCGACACAGGTTCCCATTATTCAGAGCGCCTACTCGCCATCCACCGAGACCGTGGCGTGGGCGACAAAGATCCTCCAGGCCTACGAGGCCAACGAGGGGGGCGTGTTGCTGGTCGATGGCAAGCTGGTGGAGCGACCGGTCATTGCGTCGGCGCAGCGAATCCTCCGGGTGGCGGCGGCGGTTGAGACGGCGCACTCAGCGCCTGTCCCGCCAGCCGATTGACGAGAACGGTCTTAGGCTAACCCCTGGTGAAACAAGAGGTTGGCTTTTGCACCGTCCACGACGGTGACCGTATCGCCTCTGCGACGTCCGGTGAAGGGTATCCCCTCGTCAAAGCTTCAGTCACGGTCGACGAGTCCGCAGCGTCATCGGTGTGGCGTCAGGGACCGTCGAGACCGCTCTTTGAGTGACCATTCGTTAGAGGGCCTGACACTCGAGCACTTCGAGGTCGGCTCTTCCATGGGTCGCGGAGGTATGGGTACTGTGTTTCTCGTGAGGGACACCGGTGCTCCCCAACCCCGATAGGGCTCCTGCGCTGTCTGGCCAAGTGGCCCGACCACCGTATTGCCGGGGCGGCGGAGATCGCTGACGCGCTTGGTGCGTTTTTCTAGAACGGCTTTTTCACCGATATGCGCGCATCGGGCTCGCTGCGCCTGAAGCACGAACGCGCTCGATACAGTGCGACGGTGGGGAGCATGAACACCGCGAAGGTCACGCTTGCGGTGAGCCACGATCCATGCATCACGCGCCACACCAACATGCTTGTGGCGACCTGGAGCGAGTAGACGGCTGCCCACGGCCACATCGAGGGGCTCATCCTCCAGAAGCCGTAGGTGCCCGCCGCATAGATAGCCCAATGAATCGGCTCGGTGAGCTTGGCTGCCCATCCCTCGAGAAGCACGCCAAACCAGACCTCCTGGTCCGCAGCGACCGGTTTCCAGAACATGTCAAACGGCATATAGATGAATGTCATGAAGAGACAGAAGCCAAGGAGGACGTTCATCCACCATGGGCGCTTCTTCCACTCCACAGATATGTTGCTTGACGCCATGTCAGGTAGTCCCGCACGCGAGCGCCCGTCTTTTCATGAACCGGCGCGGAAACGGGCCACGCACCAGAATCTGTGTTACTCGTGTGGGCCGTGTGCGTCCTTCGCGATTCTGTCCAAGTATGCGAACGGTCACATCAACCCCGCCACCGACCCGAGTCTTGACGTCCGAGGACTCGACCCGGCAGGGGCTCCTGGTGGTGAGGGCTGCGCATAGCCCGGCGTTTGCTCTGTGGCAATAAAGGCGGGCGAGTCGGGGACGCCCCGGAAATGAGACCGTCCACTAGTAGTTATCGAGGCCCTCGGTCAGCTCGATGTAGGTTCCGTCAGGGTCAGTGAAGAAGGCGATAGCGATACCGAGCTCCTCTATACGTGTGTAGGGCCGGTCGAAGGTTACGCCCTTGGCCGCGAGCCGCTCGCAAAAGGCCTCCAGGTTGTCTACCTCAAAGCCAATGTGATCCAAACTGCGTCCCTGGGTGCCCACCATTTCCGCCGATTCCGAAAAGCGTAGGTTTACACCGGGCAAATCTGCGACCTTGAAGTTGCCATTCATCCCGGGCACGGCGTCGAACATCTCGACATACCACGCTCGTAGTCCGTCGACGTCGGGCGTATTGAAGTGGATGTGGTGGTGTTGGATCGGCATCGTCTGGGTTCGGTTGCCGACGAATTCGACCTTGACGTCGTCAGGGGCGAGCACGTACCCGATACAGTAGCCTTGGCCGGCTGGGCAGACGACGCCGTTGTCCACATCCGCATTGGGCAGCTCCCGCGAGGTGATGACCGGATACCCAGCCGCGCGTGCGTTCTCGATCGCGGCGCGGGTGTCCGGAACCCAGAACCCGATGTGGTTCACGGTCGTCCCGATCGTGCCACCTGTCGGCTCCCGGTCGGTCAGGAAGACGAGGGCGTTTGGGAACTTGAAGATCTGCACGTCTCGCCAGGCGGTCGGAATACCACCCAGGGTGATTCCCCAGAACCGCTCGTGGGCCTCACGGTCCGTCACATTGAGATGGTGATGTCCGTGCACGACCGGTCCGTCGCTGGCCCAAGAAGACTGGGCCGTGGCGTGGTCTGCCCAGAAAAACACCACGGTCGCGAGCAGTCCGACGCTGAAACAGACGCTACGTGTCATCGTTACGACTCCGTTACGACTCCGTTTTTTGGTCAGATGCGTGACAAAACCGCTTCGGCCGGGCTCGCCACCAACGTTTGCGGGGGGGCCGGTACCGTCACCATGCTGGACCGCTGGTTCTGTTTCTTCCGCATCTGTTCGAGGCGGTCATGGGCGAGGGCATTTTGAATGAGAGGCAGGTAGAAGACGCCATCATCCTCTACCGTGACGGCTTCGTCCGACACCGTCACCCAATGGAGTTCTTCGAGGGCGTGCCACACAGCCGCGTGCTCATCCACAACGTCCTGGCCCAAGAGGGTGCGATACGCGTTTCGATCGACGGTGAGCCCTTGAAGCTCTTGAAACAGGAGATGTAGACGCAGATCGGCCTGGGTGTAGTGAAACCCACGCATCACCGGGTATCGGTGTTCGCGTATGCATCGAAAATACTCGTCGATACGGACCTGGTTCATGAAGGCCCACCCTGGTGCTTTGGGGGTGCCAAAGAAGAACGAGATGCCAGCGTAGCCCCAGCCCCATGCGTCGAAACCGATCGGACCGGTCTTGTCTGCCCGAAACGGTCGGCGAAAGAGCTCTTCATAGAGATACGAGCTGGAGAGCGCCGAATCCCGTTTCTCGAAGTCGTAGGGTGTAACCTGTTGGTAGCCGGCTGCCTCGAGCACGGTCTTCCCGATGCGATACATCTCGAGGTT
>JAYZGM010000095.1:0-15316 GCA_036336225.1 Acidobacteriota bacterium
TCCAGAGCGGGTCGGCGACGTTGGTCGTTGGCGGTGAACTGGTCGGTCGGACTGGCGACAACGGGGAGTCTCGTGGGACGGGCATGACCGGCGGCGTACGCTACGAGGTGAGCCAGGGGGATATTCTTCACATCCCCGCCGACACGCCGCATCGCTATCTGGTACGCGACGGGGAGCATGTGACCTACGCGCTGGTCAGAATGCCGGCGTTGGTGGAGGAGCGGGTGGTGGCGGTGGACGCGCCATCGCTGGATTTTGAGCCCGCTGGATTCGCGTTGTGGCGAGCCACGGAGCTCCAGCAGCGTCGAGAGATGCTCTCGATCCGCATTCGTCCTGATCGGTCGGCGCGAGAGACGCTCGCCGACTATGGAAGCCCAACTCGTTCGCATCGTTTTCGACACATTCATCGTGATGCCGATGGGGTGCCCGAGATTCACGATGACATCATCGATCTGGTGTTTGTGACGAGTGGGGCGGGGCAGCTCTTGGTGGGGGGGGAGATGCTCGACCGTCGCGGAAGTCTCGGGTCCGGAATTGACGAGGGCACGCGACATCTGGTGTTGGCGGGCGACATGTTGCACATTCCGGCCCGGACGCCCCACGGGTATCTCGTCCCCGATGGAGGGCACATTACCTACGTGCTGGTTCGGGTTCCGGCGATCACCACAGAACGTTAGCGTCTCCGGGGACGAAGGTTCTGGATGACTGGGTACGGGCGGGGCAGGCCTGGAGAAACCAGCCGGTGTGCGATGCCCGGCAAGCCGCGCTCTGCTCGGGTGTCCCGCCGGCGGTCACCTCACCACCGCGATGTCCGTTTTCCAGACCGATCTCCACAACGTGGTCGGCCGAACGGATAGTATCGACATCGTGCTCCACCACGGTCACGGTGTTGCCAAGATCACGCAGACGTTGCAGAGTCTCGATGGTCTTGAGGTTGTCTTTGGGGTGGAGCCCGATCATGATCAGCCACGTGAACCGATGTTTCCGCCACCGTCTCGTTCGTCATGAGTCTCTCGTGACTCGCCTGGTCGACGGGCTCGCGGAAGGTTGGCCCTGACGAGGGGCCAGCGCTATCTCGGACTACGGCCGCTCGACCTTGAGACGCTCGAAGAGTGCGGTGACGGTCCCCTTCGCCTCCTCCCGATTCACGTCGAAGTACCAGTAGCACTCGCGGTCGAAGCGGTTCATGTTCAGCTGCATCGCCCCTTGGGATTTGTGCTCGGCGATCACCCAGTTGCCGATGATCTGAAAATTCAACCGGTCGTTGAAGCCAAAGGTTTGGTTACGATCGAATTCGGCGAGCGCGCGGCCTGACGCCACATTCGTGATCGGATAGCCGTCAAGTCCTGAGAAGGCAATCGCTTGTCCGTCAATCACGCACCCGAACCCACCGAGCACCACCGGTCGCTCTTCAGCCGGGAGGGACGTGACCGCTTGCAAGGCGAGGATCGTCGCGGCCTTGTGGTGCCCATGCACCTCGGCGGACGGCACGTGTCCGACGACGAGGTCGTAACGACGGTCTTGGATGAGCTGCACGAGACGGCGGCGCACCGCCGCGGCGTCCCACACCATGGTTAACGCGGGCATGGGGTTGAGCGTGTAGGCGTCATCGAGCTGGTCGAAGAAGAAATAGCTTTGGATGCCCGCAATCGCTCCCCCCGCCATCAGTTCTTGCTTGCGGATGGTGGGAAGATGCTGCCGGGCCACACGTTCGTCGGTCAGCTCGAGTCCGTAGATCTCTTCGGCCAAGGTCGCATAACGAAACCCGCCGCTGCCGTCGGTAACCATCGCCAAATCGACGACACCGCCAAGCTGGTGTGTTACCTGATAGACCAGACCGGTGAATGCCGCATCGTCGTCCGGGTGGGCCGTGACGAGCAAGATGCGAGGCGCGTTCCAGGACCGCTCCTGACCCACGGCTTGTGCGACCAGCCCACCAAGCAACATGGTAACCAACGCGAAGAGTGCGACCCGCATAAGACTCCTTTGGAGGGGTGGAGGAACTCCCTTGACAGTCTACCGTTGTTGCCCGTGCTGCACCTTGAGACCGGCTTCGGCCCGGCGCTCGGTGGAAACGGTCGTAGGGTGGAGCAAGACGGAGCTGGTTACACCGAAGAGGGCACCAACTGGTGTTAGGCCAGGAGACGCCACACCTGTGTGACGACAAAGCACACCACCACGCCTACCGCCACGGGTAACAAGGTCGCAATCGTCGTCCACCGCGCGCTCCGGGTTTCCTTGTAGATCGTATAGATGGTGGTCGAGCAAGGATTGTGGAGGAGACTGAACAGCATCAGGCTCACCGCCGTGAGGAGGGTCCACCCACCAGCGCGGAGCAGGTCGCCGGTGGCGGCCTCACTCTCGAGCTCGAACATCACGCCAGCGCCTTCGCCAGCCCCCGCGATGTTGGCCGTCAGCACGGTGAGCATCAGGACCGTCGGGATGACGATTTCATTGGCCGGAATCGCGACGATGTAGGCGAGCATGATCACGCCGTTGAGACCGATGAGCAGACCCAACGGGTCGAGCCAGGTCACGGAGTGTTCGGCGAGACTCGCGTTACCGATCGTGATATTTGAGATAAGCCAGATGACCGCCCCGGCCGGTACGGCGAATACGACTGCGCGCCACAGCACGATGAGCGTGCGATCGATCACGGACGTGTAGAGTGTCTGGAGGACTTGCGGCGGGCGATAGGGTGGCAGCTCAAGACTGAAGCTGGTCGCCTCTCCCCGCAGGACCGTGTGAGAGAGCGCCCACGAGGCGACGAACATGAATCCGATGCCAAGGACCGCGATGCCGACCACGGCCGCGGCCGAGACGAGGCCGGCCAGGTGAGCCGGCGCAAGCGCGCCGATGAAGATCGAGGCGATCAGAATCTGGGTAGGCCATCGACCGTTACACAACGAGAAGTTGTTGGTGATGATGGAGATCAACCGCTCGCGTGGACTGTCGATGATGCGGGTCGACACGACCCCGGCTGCGTTGCAGCCAAATCCCATACACATGGTGAGGGCTTGCTTGCCATGCGCGCCGGCGCGACGAAACAGCGAGTCGAGGTTGAAGGCGACTCGGGGCAGGTAGCCAAAGTCTTCGAGCAGCGTGAAGAGCGGGAAGAAGATGGCCATCGGCGGCAGCATGACCGCCACAACCCAGGCCGTGGCCAGATAAATCCCGTCGAAGAGCAGACCGCTCAGCCACCAGGGTAGCTGCAGGGTTTCGCCCAGACCGGTCAGCAGTGGATGTACGGTGTCGATGAGCAACGTCGCCAGCATGCTTGATGGGAGATTGGCCCCCTCGATGGTCAACCAGAACACGGTCGCCAACACGACGAGCATCAGTGGGAATCCGAGCCACCGACTGGTGAGCAGCTGGTCGAGCCGACGGTCGAAGTCGAAACCGGCTCGTTTGAGACCCCGGGTCATCGATTCTGCCGCGATGCGTTGTGACGCTCGATAGGTTTGTTCGGTGAGCGTGTCGTGGAAGTCGGGGGGCAGATCCCATTGCAGACGCTTGGCCGTTTCGAGTACCCGTTCTCGAGCCATCTGCGAAACGTTCTCGGTCTTCCCGGTCTCCTCTTGGGACCCGAGGTGTCCGAGCTCTCCTGACTGGACGGCGGTCATCACCGCCTCATCCACATTGAGGAGGCGTTCGGCCACCCACCGGCTGCTTGAGACGGTGGGGAATGTGGTGCGGACGACATCGGACAACGTCGCCACCGCCTGTTCCACCGCCGGCGTATGTCGCACCGCACGAAACGGTGTCGTGGGCCTCTCACCGGTCGCCACCTGATGGGCGGCATCGAGCAGTTCGTCAACCCCGACCTTGGACCGTGCGATACCGGACACCACGGGCACGCCAAGTTGACGTTCGAGTCGTGTGGCGTCGATGGCGATTCCGTGTCGGCGCGCTTCGTCCATAAGGTTCAGATACACGACGACCCGGTCGGTGATGTTGAGGATCTGCAGCGCGAGATGGAGGTTGCGCTCGAGTCGAGTGGCGTCGACGACCACGACGGTGACGTCCGGTCGCCCGAACAGCAGGAAGTCTCGGGCCACCTCTTCGTCGACGCTGCCCGCCTGCAAGGAGTAAGTCCCCGGCAGATCCACCAACTTGACGCGTGAACCGCGATGCGCGAAGGCGCCTTCGGCCCGCACAATGGTCTTGCCCGGCCAGTTGCCGGTGTGCTGGCGTAAACCGGTGAGTGCGTTGAACACGGTGCTTTTGCCGACATTCGGATTACCGGCCAACGCGATCAGGATGTCCCAGCGTTCGGGGCTCAATCCTAAGCGGACCAGGCTTTGGGTGCGGTGCTCGGCGCAGCCGACCGCCGGTGGGCTCAGGTTCGCCATCAGCTGGCTTCCTGTGTCGCCGCCGTATCGGTGGGCTCGATCCACACGAGGCTCGCTTGAGAGCGCCGCAAGGCGATCAGTGCGTCTCGGATGCGATACGCGACCGGGTCGCCGCCGGCGCTGGTGAGCTCCGGTGTCACCTCCGTGCCGGGCACCAGACCCAGATCCAGGAGACGTCGACGTTGGGCGCCCTGGCAGCTGCGTGAGATGTTCACGACACGTACCGTCTGGCCAGACTGTGCGTCCAGCAGTGTCGCTCGGCTCGGATCCGCCTGCTCGCCCGCTTCCAGATACCGGACCGTTACGTTGTCGGCGGTGATCGGGTCCATCGTCCAGCTGCGACCGCGAGCGCGCAGACGTACCATGCGGTCGGTCCGCTCCAGCACCTCGAGTCGAGCCCCCAGCGAGAGTCCATCCTCGAGGAGCAGGTCGTAGATCTCACGAGGCTCGTCTTCGAGATGGACCACCTCGACGGTGCGTCCTGGTTCGGCATCGAGCAAACCAAAACCAGGGTCAGGCGGCATATCACCGGCCGCTGTGGGGATGGGGTCGCCATGTGGATCCCATCGGGGGTGTCCCAAGCGTCGCTCGAGCACATCGACCTGCGCGGCCGAGAGCGTGTGTTCCACGCGTTCTGCTTCGTCGTGCCACTCGCCGGCCGGGACGCCCGTTCGGTCTGCGAGATATCGCTCCCACATCCGGTGTGTACGCACGATGCGGAGCGCCGTGCGCTGACCTTCGCTGGTCAAGACGGGCCCGCCGCTGGGGGTATGCACTAGGCCCATCGAGGTCAATTGGGACAACAGCGATGCCGCGCGCGCTCGGGACACGGCCAGGCGCCCGGCCACACTCTCGAGTGAGCACCGACGACTCGCTCGTTGGCAGGTGTAAATGTGCTTGATGGCGTCCTCGAGTCGCACGCGTTCGTCGATCGCCACCAAGCGCTGAACGCGTCCGACGATACCGCCCCCGGGCCAGAACATGACGATTCCCACCGCCACCAACGACCCGAACACCGACAAGGCGAACCCAGGATCGACCACGATTTTGATTATACAAAATCCATGTCTTGAATGGGCTAAATCAAGAAAATGGCAAGCAAATCCATTGTCTTCGTGCCTCTGGTGCAAACTGGAGAGGATCGAATCTGGAGGAGACTAACGCGGGACGGGGGCCGGGAGTCTTTTCTTCATACGAGAGTTCCGTAGTTTGCTACGGGATACGAAAAAGACTTCCAACCCCTCTTGCAGGGTCAGTTCGCGCTGCGGATCGTGAACGAGAAGTCGCCGCGCTGGACATGGCCGTCATCGCCGGCCGAGCGCCAGTTCACCGTGTAGGTACCGGGTGCAAGCTCCGTCATGACTTCAGCCACGATCGACTTCTCATCGGCCACCTTGGTGTCGCCGAGCGCTACGTTGCCGCTCGGTCCCTCGAGTCGAAGCTGGCTGAGCGCGGGCTCGGGATCCTGTGTGAACCACACTTGCACCTGTTCTGGCGCCTCGCCGACGGTGGCATCTTTCTCCGGCATGCTTTTCGAGTAGGCCATGTGGGCGGACACAGCCACCACGCTCGCCAGGGCGAACACGAGGGTCACGGCGAAGATCATCGGCTTTCTGGTCATTGCGGTCCTCACATGCGCGTAGTGAATGGAAATGTGCATTCATTCTAACGCGTCTCTCGCGTCGTGTTCCGTGGCCGGGGCTGCCTCGGCTGCGCTCCCCGGCATTCGGGTCATTCTGCGTCGAGAGACTAATCCCTGCGATCGCGACGTCCCTCCCCGGTTCACAGCCCAGGATCCTGCCAGCGGGCACGCTCAAGCAGCTCGCCGCTGCCCACGTCGCCAAGGATTTCCCCGTCTCGGTACACGATCTCTCCGCGGCGCATGGTCAGCGTCGGCCAGCCGGTGATGACACGACCGGCGTGCACCGAGTACCGGCTGCCGGAGAACATGTCCTCGTTCCGGATCGTGCGGGTCTCATTGGGATCCCAGAGGACCAGGTCCGCGTCGGATCCCACGGCGATCGCACCTTTGCGCGGGTAGAGTCCAAAGAGCTTGGCCGGGTTCGACGCACTGACCTCTACGAATCGCTCAAGCGGGATTCGCCCAGTGTTCACGCCATCAGAAAAGAGCATCGGCAGCATCACCTGTAGGTTGCTCATACCCGCTCGATGCTGCGCGACATTCTGCGCCAGGTCGAGTTTCTCCTCTCGCGTGTAGGCGACGTGGTCGGTGGCCACGACATGGATGGTCCCGCGCGCGATGCCGTCCCACAGGGCATCCTGATCATCGGCGGTTCGCAATGGCGGCTGACCGATATAGAGCCCCGGGGTTGGGCCGTCGAACCGCTCGCGAGTGAGATGCAGGTAGATTGGTCGGGTCTCGACGTAGACAGGCACGCCGCGGGCTTGTGCGTCTTCTGCGACTCGAAGCGCACGCTCCGATGACAGATGCACGATGTAGATGGGCGTTTCGGTCGCTTCGGCCATCGCTACCGCCCGTTGTGTCGCCGCCACCACGGCGGCGACCGGACGAGCGTCGGCGAAGTTGGCGAGTGAGCCACGACCTTCGGCGATGAAGTGTTCGGCCGTGCTTTGCACGATCGCCGCATCCTCACAGTGCATCATCATCAGCACGCCAGTATCCCGGGCCGCGCGCATGGTCGCCATGAAGCCGGGGACGGCTTGCTCGAATGAGGGCCGGACCATGAAGACCTTGATGGTTGTCTGCCCGGCGGTCGCCAGCGTCTCGAGGGTGTCAGTGGTGGCGCTTGTCGGATCGGAGACGTTCGGATGAAAAATGACGTCGGCGATCGACTCTGACTCGATTTCCGGTGTCGCGCGGGCCAGTGTCTCCGCTGGTGTCTCACCTTCGCGCACGCCCCCGAAGTTCGAGATGGTCGTGATGCCACCGGCCAGCGCGGCTCGAGACCCCGACTCGTAGCCATCGGCTCGGACACCGCCCAGATGAACGTGTGGGTCGATCCCTCCGGGCAGCACGAGCAGTCCGTCCGCGTCGAGCACCTCAGAGCTCGCGCCGCGTGGCTCCAGATCGGACCCGACCTCGGTAATGGTCGTGCCGACAATGCGGATGTCGGCCGAGCGCACGCCACCCTCGACGAAGACGTCGCCGCCGCGGATGATGGTTTCGGGCGCGGGCTGCGCTTGTGCGGTGACGGTCACCAGGAGGAATGAGCCGAGAAGCGAAAGACGGCAGCACGAGTACATCCTGACCCCCAATCTGAATCTGTGATTGCAGATAGCATACCAAGGGCGCCGTTTGGCGGCGACCGGTTAGCGGTTGTCCAACGTCGGGGTGAGTCCGCTCTCGGGCCTCCGCCAGCCGACCTCGACACACCTCGAGAGAGCGTACGTCGTCCGGTTCTGAGACGGTCGATGAGAGTCAGGTGATCGATACCCGAGGTCCGTCCACCAACGAGTCTGAGTCCTGGGGGAGATCGCGTGCACCCGGATTCGACGTGCCCGATGTCGTGCACCAGATTCGTCGCGAATGGGACGATGAGCGTCTCGAGATGACCTACGTCGCGCAGGGCCCGGGCCTGTACGACGATCACGGGACGGCTCTTCCCTGGCTCCGTTCGCGGGCGCGGATTGAGATTGGCGATCCAGACGTCTCCCTGAATCAAACATCGACGTCGGGCTCGACCGCGGCGAGCTCGCGATTCACCTTCATGCTCTCCTTGTGCGACGCTGGCTGGGGTCGGCTGGCCCGAATCCGTGACTGCGTATCGTGCTCATTCGGTCGATCGCGCGGCGGATGTGCTCGGCTCGCGTGAGTCGACGCGCCTCCGTGTATCGGGTTTGAGGCTTCGTAACAAAAGACGGATCGTAGGGCGGGGCCCGTTGCGAGCGGTGATATCGGTCCCGCTCGGTGGTGCTCGTCTGAGGCGACACTGGCCCACGCGGGGCCGACTCTTCACCGGCGCTACTCCAGTTCCACCGGAACGATCAGTAGCCGGTTGGTGTCCAGCTGGGGAATAAGCACGCGGCTGCGACCGACATCGATCCCGATGTCGGCGGCCGGTGTGTCCGAGATGAGCTCGATCACGTCGCCAGACGGTGTGACCTGATAGATGACATTGGCCCCAAAGCTCGAGACCACGAGCGAGCCATCCGCCGCGACGACGACGCCGTCGAGCTGTCCCTGTGGAAGCTCGACCAGGGTCGAGAGCGTGCCATCGGCGGCTACTGTCATGACCGCGTTGCTGCCGACCGGAACCATCACCAACCCCTGCGGCGCCTCGATGACGCCGTTTGGTAACGAGAGCGCATCCCCCCGAGCGATCGCTTCGGCATTGCCGTTGGTATCGAATCGGTAGATGGCAGCGGTACCGGTAGGCTGGAACCCCTGGGCGGTAATCGTGATGCCGGTGTCGGTGACGTACACGGTGCCGTCAGCCCCGACGGCAACGTCGTTCAGGAATCCCGCGTTCGAGACTTCCCAGGTAGCCACCGGTGCGCCCGATGAGCGGTCGAATACTCGCACCACGTCGATGTCCGCAACGTAGAACCGGTTGCCATGGACGGCGCTGCCCTTCGGGCCGTGAAGCGTCACGTCGTCATCGGCGCCGTCGATCCATTTGAGATCCAGGATGTCCCCGTCCGGCGACACGCGCGTGATGAATCCGTTGTCGTCCTTGTCTCCAGGGGCGCCGTTGATATTCGACACCAGGTAGACGTCGGCTTCTGGATCGTGCAGCGCCGACTCGGGGGTGCTCATGCCATCGACGGTGATCACAGCCTGGGCGAGCGCGGAACTCGCAGGTGTCAGAACGATGGCGAATGCAAGGCCAGCGGCTATTCGGATGAATCCGTATGTTCTCAAAGGTTGTCTCCTGGAATCGAAACGGAAAGCGTTGATCGTAACGCTTTTCGATCGCCGTCGGTCTCTCCCGCTCGCGTGTGGGTTTACAGAGTCCTGGCACGGGTTGCGTCCTCATGGGCCTGAGTGTCGTCCTCGGACCGATTCAGATCGGGGGTGGCGAGAGTTCCGGGATGACGACGGTGGTGCAGCGGAAACTGGATAGGTGAGGGTCGCGCAGAGCAGGCAGCGAGGAGCATTGCCGATGGTTGTCGTGCGTGAGGACCTGTGCTGGGCCGACGAGCTGACGCTGCTGCTCATGCCGCATCTGTCGGCGTTGCCGATCCTGCTCGTGGGGACCCACCGGTCGCGCATCACTTCTGTCAGGCCGGGGCGCTCGCGGGCACTGCGACCACCCTGCGTTCTCTCACGCAGACGGGCCCAGGCGGTCGGTGCCGGTGCGTTCGAAACGCCGTCACCTTATTCACGAACGTCTTGTCCTTCCGCGGTCTAGACGAGAAAACTCGGGTCGCGCTCTGGCCAGCCGCATTGACAGCCCTGAGACCCATCCGTACCCTACCGTCAGCGGCGTGGCTATTGTTGCGCGCATTGTGTAGCGTCGGCCGGGTCTGACCCAGTCGACGCCGATTGATGGTCGCGGTGACCACGTTCTGTCACGGCCCATCGCCTCGTCGCTCCATCGTATGGTCGGGTCCATCGGAGGCACTGGTAGCACGTCATCGATATAGGCTCGTCCGAGGAGGGCTAGCCCATGCCACGTAATCATCCTAAGAACTCGACCGGGAGCAACCGGCGCACCTTCCTGAAAGCTGCTGCCGCCGGTTCCGCGGGCGCCGTGCTCTCTCCGTCCGCGCTTGCCGCCCAGCAAAATGGCGGCCGGGCACTCGGCAAAGGGGTGAGTGGCTACGGGGAACGGTCCGCGTTTGAGATCGCGACCCGGCGTGTGCGAGGGGCCCGCTACGAGCAAGCCGCTGGCAGTTTGACGCCGCTCCAGGATCTGGAAGGTACGATCACCCCTTCGGCCCTCCATTTTGAGCGACACCACGCGGGCATTCCCGACATCGACCCGGCCGAGCACCGGCTTCTGATCGATGGGCTGGTGGACCGACCGTTGGTGTTTTCGGTGGAGGAGCTCCGACGACTGCCCGCGGTTACCCGCGTCTTCTTCGTCGAGTGCTCCGGTAACGGACGGGTGAAGTGGTCGCCGGCCGACCCGGAGACCGATGCCCAGGCGGCGTTCGGCATGACGAGCTGCAGCGAGTGGACCGGCGTGCCGGTGTCTGTTCTTCTCCGCGAGGCTGGTGTGCAGGCTGAGGCCAGCTGGCTCGTGGCCGAAGGAGCCGATGCCTCCCGGATGACGCGGAGCGTACCGCTCGACAAGGCGCTTGATGACGTCCTGGTCGCCTATGGTCAGAATGGGGAAGCGCTACGACCCGCCCAGGGGTATCCGCTTCGGCTGCTCATCCCAGGGTGGGAAGGGAACATCTGCATCAAGTGGCTCCGACGTCTGCAGATCGTGGACAAGGCGTATCAGACCCGTGAGGAGACATCCAAATACACGGACCTGATGTCCGACGGCACGGCGCGGCAGTTCACGTTTGCGATGGATGCCAAGTCGGTCATCACCCGCCCGTCCGGGGGACAGCGACTTGAGAACCCGGGGTTCTATCAGATTTCCGGATTGGCGTGGTCTGGACGCGGTCGGGTGCAGAAAGTCGAGGTCACGACCGACGGCGGTGCCACGTGGTCCGAGGCTCAACTGGACGGGCCGGTACTGCCGCTGTCGCACACACGCTTCCGTTTTGATTGGCAGTGGGACGGCACGGCGACGACGCTCGCGTCACGATGTATCGACGAGACGGGCGACGTGCAGCCGACGCGAGCCGCGTTGATTGAGGTCCGAGGGCTGCGTTCGAGCTATCACAACAACGCGATCCAGGGATGGCGTATTGGCACCGCTGGCCAGGTGGAGAACGTCGATGTGTAGCTGTACAAAGTGCGTTTTCGTCTGTGTCTTCGCCTGTCTGCTGTGTGCCGCGCTCGCGGCCGGACAGTCTGCTTCGCTGGGTCTCGGGCGGGCCGCGTCCCCAGGAGAGGTTGAGAGCTGGGGAACGATCGTCGGCCCGGATGGGCAGGGGTTGCCACCTGGCAGTGCCACGGCTGCGGAGGGGCGTTCCCTTTACGACCGGCGATGTGTGGCTTGCCATGGACCAACTGGGCGGGAAGGTCCTGACGACCAGCTGGCCGGGGGACAGGGCCTTCTGGCCACCGACGAGGCGCGCAAGACCGTGGGAAGCTACTGGCCAACGGCCACCACGCTGTGGGACTACGTCTATCGGGCGATGCCGTTTAATCAACCGGGGTCCCTATCGACCGATGAGGTCTACGCGGCGGTCGCCTACGTGCTCTATCTGAATGACATCGTCGGTGAGCAGGAGCCCGTCGATGCCGCTTCGCTACTCGCGATTGCGATGCCGAACCGGGACGGCTTCGTGTCGGATCCGCGTCCCGACATTGGGTCGTCTGCGGTAGCGGCGACCACCACGGCTCAAGTGCGGGTGGCGGGCGGGGCCGCGCTGGGCGAGGTAGCAGCCTTCACGACGCCGTGGGGTGAGCCCGATCTGCAAGGTGTCTGGTCGTATGCCACGATCACGCCATTGCAGCGACCGACGGATCTTACCGACCGATCGCAGCTGACGGAGGAGGAGGTAGCCGCCTACAACCAGGCATCCGCAGTACGGGCTACTTCCGAGCGACGGAGCGGTCTCTCTGCAGAGCGGGACCTCGCCCTCGCCTATAACCAGGTGTGGTGGGATCGCGGCCAGGCAACCGATCGAACGGCGCTCATCATCGACCCGCCAGATGGGCGTCTGCCGCCGTTGACTCCGGACGCACGCGAGCGTCAGGCAGCCAACCAGGCGTATCGGGTCGACCACGCCTACGACTCCTGGAACGATCGGCCACTTCAGGAGCGTTGTATGACCTATCAGCGTGTGCCACCGGTGCCCTCCGGCTATAGCAACACGTACCAAATCTTCCAGTCTCCCGGGTACGTCGCGATCCTCAATGAGAGGATTCACGATGTACGGGTCGTGCCGGTTGATGGTCGTGAGCCAGTCCACGGGCGTATCCAGCAATGGAATGGCGACTCACGCGGCCACTGGGACGGCGCCACGCTGGTCGTCGAAACCAGGAACTATCGCGACACCACTCGGTGGCGGGTTTTCTCCGGCAGTCGGCACCTCCGTGGGGTCGAGCGCTTCCCGCGTCTCGACAACGACGAGATCGACTATCGCTACACCATCTACGACGACACCACCTATACCCGGCCGTTCACCGTCCAGCTGCCGCTGGTGAGCCCTCCCGGGTATGTGGTCTACGAATACGCCTGTCACGAGGGCAACTACGCCATGACGAATGTCCTGTCCGGTGCCCGGGCGCAGGAGAAGACGGCTGCAGACGAGGGCTCGAGATAGCGAGCCACATCACGCAGCGACTTCCCGATCGGTTCGCGTGCGTCGCCCTCGCTGCTGAGTACGGCAACGAGCGACCGGAGCGTTTGACCGGGCAATGGCCTCTAGACGCTGATCCTCGACAAGCGGTAACGCGACCGTCGCTGCCAGCGCCTCGGTCGTTGCCAAGGTTGCGGGGATGGGGTCTTCACCGCGAGCGAACCGTTGCAGGAGGAGCCCTCCACTTCCCAGACGCTCTGTCAATTCGGTCGCCGGCAGACGTGCCAAATCTCCCAGCGTGTGCGCTCCCCACTTGCGTACGGTGGCCAGCAGGACAAAGGCGGGTATGGCGAGCGGGGCCTCGGCGAGTCGGGAGCCGTGTGGTCGAGCAAGCTGGCCACGTTTCGATTGGATGTGTGCCAGCGACCGCATCACCCTCAGGGGCAACGGCTCCAGACGTGCGGCCACCTCACCGTCTGGGATCACCGTCAGTCCGGTGCGCGCTTGCACCATCAACAAACCAGCGGTACGAGTCGGAGCCACGGCGATACGGAGATACAGCTTGGAGTCGGCGGCGTGATGCCGTAGCGTGTTCCCGAGTTGCCGTGCATCTCCGACCAGGCGCGACAGGCCGCGGGCGTCGGCCACGACTAGGTTCTCCCCATGGACCTCGAACCGCGGGGTGATGGCACGCGCCAGTTTTACCAGCTGGTCGGTTACCGACCGAGCTCGAACCAGACCCTCCTCGGATTGAAACGCCAAACGCCGGGGTGGCGCATAGAGTGTGGCAAACATCGCGGCTCCTTTGCTGCGGCTCTCCATCGGTGAGGCCGCCCTGATTATATTCGCTTTTTATTCGCCATATGAGCGTAGCGCGGTTTCTGCCTCGGATCAAGCGTCTTCAAGGCCGATGATCGATTGGGGAACTGTCCCTCGTTCGCTGGAGCAGGATGGGCGAGACGTCAGTCCGCGCGGAGCGGGGCCACTGAGGAGTGCCGGCTAGCGAGGAAAAAGGGGTCGGGAGTCTACTCCCGCACGTCGGAAGAAGACTCCCGACCCCTTTCGGGGTAATGCGGCGAACTTATTCCGCGGATCACGATTGGCCCGGATATTAACTAACGCGTGAGCGCCTGATAGACCAAGTTCCGCGACTTGTCATACACCTCGCGCGCCGCGTCCCCAAAGTGCTGGATCATGCCGACAAAGACGAGATCGCTCGCCGGATCGATCCAGAACCAGGTTCCGGCTGCTCCGAGCCAGTAGAAGGTTCCATCTCGGGTGGGTTCGCCGGCCGCAGCCGCGTCCATGACCACCTCGAAGTCGAGCCCCCAGCCGAGACCGTGGCCTCGCCCAAACACATGCGTGGAGGGCAACGTGCGCAAAGGTCCGTCGGCCAAATGGTTTGTGCGCATCATCTGCACGGTGCGAGGTGAGAGCAGCTGCGCGTCGTCGAGCACGCCTCCGTTCAGCAACATCTGGGCAAACCGAAGGTAGTCGCCGGCGGTCGAATAGAGTCCCTGTCCACCCATTGGTCCGGTCGGGGGCAAGGTGCGGATGTCGCCGGTCAGTTCCAGGCCATCTTCGGTGGCGCGGTAGGTCCGGGCCGCTCGGTCGACATCACCGACGGGCACGAAGAAGCCCGTGTCCTCCATTCCCAATGGTTCGAAGATCCGGGTGAGCAGGAATTCGTCGAATGGTTGTCCAGACAGCTTTTCGACAAGATACCCCTGCACGTCGACCGATACGCTGTAGTGATAGCTCGTCCCCGGCTTCTCTCGAAGGGGCAGCTGCGAGAGATCGTCGATCAGCGTTTGCAGTGGTGCGTCCGGGTTTGGGACGCCATGCTCCTGATACATCTGTCCCACCGCATCGGCGCCGCCGTAATCCAGTCCCCCAGAGTGTGTCATGAGCTCTAGCATGGTCATGGAGCGGGTGGCCGGCTCGGTTGCGGGCGAGCCGGCGGCTTGCTCACCGACGTAGACCCGCAGGTCGCTGAACTCGGGGATGTAGTCAGACACCGGATCGTTGAGCTGCCACTTGCCTTCCTCGTAGAGCATCATCAGCGCGACGCCGGTCACCGGCTTGGTCATCGACCAGATGCGAAAGAGAGTGTTGAGTGCCATCGGCTGGCCCGATTCGATATCCTGCACTCCAACTGCGTCGGCAAAGGCGAGACGGCCGTTTCTGGCGACCATGGTTACGACACCCGATAGGCCTCCGTCGTCGACAACCTGTTGCATGCCCGCAGCCAGCCGCTCGAGTCGGGACGCGGACAGGCCAACGGCTTCGGGTTCCGCGCGGCTTAGGTCGCGGGCGTGATGTGGGTCGAGATGCTGCGCCCAAGCCGGTGGGCCGACCAGCAGGAGGGCGAGCAGCCCAGTGACCTGACAACGGAACCCGTTCGTGAGCACGCTCGACATATTCACCTCCCAGACAGAAGTGCTTCCTGGTCTATCCACCGGCTTCGTAGAGCCATAGCCTACCGCAGGCGAGTCGCCAAAGGGGCGTCTATACTGATCGACGTGACGAAGCCGCGAAGCTGGCGCGCGAAGCTGCCTGCCGTCGCTCGTGAGAGTAAACGCGAGCTGATCGGGCTGATCTGTCGACGTCTGGCTTTACCCCTTGAACGCCGCGCCAATCTTTGCGGAAACGGATATCCGTGGGTTGGAGCG